>JAAYDU010000067.1 GCA_012729095.1 Methanobacteriota archaeon
ATCGCCACCACAACCACCACGGCCACGACGAGCATGGTCTTGGGCTTCTTCTTCGGAGGCTGGTAGTACTGCTGCGGCGGGTACTGCTGCGGGTACTGCTGGTACTGCGGCGGGTACTGCGGCTGCTGCGGGGGCGGTTGTTGATAATTGTTTGGTGGGTTTTGCTGGGGCCACTGCTGCGGCCCCTGCTGCTGGCCTTGATATGGTTGTTGGCCAGGCTGGTTCGGGTCGTAAGGTCCTTGTTGCATCCGATCTCCACCTTAGGGATGTTGGGAATGCAACCTGTTGTGCGGTATTAATGATTTCCAGTATTCTGCATGAAGGCCAAGATCATCAGGACCTCAGGAACTTGGGCAATGCGGATGACTCCTTCGGGCCCACGATTATCTCCAGGCCGGTGGCCTCCTTGAGCTTGACGCTCATCCTAGCCACCATTCCCGGTATGACCAGCGTCCCTGTCCTCGCGCTTTCCTTGGCACCGCTGGCATCCAGCGCTGCCTTGACGGACTCGGCGGTCAGCTTTCCAGCGGAGTAGGCGGTCAGGACGGACAGGCCTTCCGTGTCCACCACCTGCAGCCACACCGGTACCTTGCTCTTTTCCAGGTCGGACATCACCGTGAAGTATGTCAGCGAGAAGTTCGTGGTGAACAGCAGAGGTGAGTCCGGCCCGGGGTTGTTGATCGGGTAGAGGTCCGGCTTGACCTGTATGGGCACCTGCGGGTCGGTGTATATGTTCTGGCGGAGCACCATGAGCGGCAGGGCGTTGGACGCCGGAAGTTCCTCGAAGGCCAGCAGGCTCCCGTACTTCATCACCGCCGTGGAGGCCATCAGCATTCCGTCCTTCCCGGCTGGCACGGATACGTATATGGGGTATCCCAGCCCGCGGAACGTCTTTCGAATGGCGCTGCGCCGTATGATCGTGCACCTCT
This sequence comes from Methanobacteriota archaeon, assembly GCA_012729095.1. Taxonomy (GTDB): domain Archaea; phylum Thermoplasmatota; class Thermoplasmata; order Methanomassiliicoccales; family UBA472; genus UBA472. The sequence continues at coordinate 930 of JAAYDU010000067.1, forward strand.
CCAGCAGCTCCTTGAGGTTGTCGGGGCGGGGGTCCAGGACCAGGTCCTCCACCCCGGCCTTCCTGGTCCTCTCCACCAGATCGGCCAGCTTCCCCAGCTCCGCGTCCGCCAGGACCAGGGGGCATCCGCAGGCCTTGGCCACCCCGGCCATAGCCTCCAGGTCTTCCCCGTCCGCCGGGTGCAGCAGGGGGCGGCGCTCCTTGACCGCCTCGGCCGCCGCGGACATCGCCGCCGGGTCGGAGCAGCGCAGCACCAGCGGCCAATCGCAGGCCGCGGCCACCCTTGTCACGAATCGTAGGAACTTCTCCGGGGACCCGGAGCGGCACTCCAGCTCCAGCAGGTCCATCTTCAGCGTCTGCCCCACGCGCTCGTAGCGCAGGGAGCGGGCATGCTCCACCCGGGCGTCGGCGTCCCTGTCGGACAGGTCGTCCGAGATCCTCAGGGCGAAGGCGGTGGGGTGGAAGAAGCGCTTGTCGTGGCGGTACAGCTCAGTCTCGTCCCCCATCTCCACCGCGTCACCGCCCGCTCCCACCTTCACCAGGCGTATGGGCGGGGCGGAGGATCTCGCCAGGGCGTTCCTCCCCGCCTCGCTGAGATGCGGGCAGTCATCCAGCTTGGCCTTGTTGTTGGCCAGCTGCATGGCGAAGGCCAGGCAGGTCGGGTACTTGCAGTCCCCGCAGTTCTTCTTGGGGAGATGCTTGAATATCTCTATGGCGGTGGGCATCAGGCATCACCCCTCAGGCCATCCACGGCCTTCCTGGCGATGTCCATGGAACCCGGATGTCCCAGCACCAAGATGTCCGCCCCGGAGAGCAGGGCGGCCAAGGCGGTGGTGCCCTCCCACCATATCCCCCGCTCCAATGTGTCCCCGGCGTGCGGTACGTCGTCCGTGGACTCCCTGGCCTTCCAGGCCGACGTGCAGTCGCATATGATCGGCACCTGCAGCACGGAATCCCCGGCCAGGGCGGAGGTCCTTATCCTTTCGTTGACCGAGTAGGAGTACTCCAGTCCCATGCCCAGGGCGGCCATGAGCGGGTCGAGTACCACGTCCTTGCGCCCCACCCCGAAATCGGTGAGCAGGATGACGATCTGCTTGGCCAGGTTGATGTCCAGGTTGGAGAACCCTATTACGGAATGGCCGTTGGCCATGGCCGCGGCGGCCACCGACTTATAGCCGCCCTCCTCGGCATGCCCCAGCAGCAGCCTCTCCCCCCTGGCGCGCTCTCCCACCCTCTCCATGACCTTGGCGTCCTTCTCCTCGTGCCCGCTCCCGTAGACGATCAGGGGCGCACGCACTGCCTTCAGCACCGCCATGACCGTGTCGGCGGCGCTCTCCGGCGAGGCATCACCTTCCTCGGGATTTGTGGAGGTCAGGTGCAGGCATATGAGGTCCGCCCCACGGGCGGTCCAATCCTTGGCCCAGCTCACCGGGTCGTTCACCGCCTCGCCGAACGCCTTCCTGACCGGTCCGGGCACGTCCTCCAGGGAATCGGCCACGAACCCGGCCAACGCCACCGTGCGACGTTCAGGGTCCTCGAAGGAAAGGAATGGGAGCCCGCGGTTACCCCCCAGCCGCAGCGGGGAGCGGGAACCCCCTTTCTCCTCGGAGCCTCCAAGCTCCATCTCTCCTATCGAACCCGTCCATCTCTCCTTCGGCACCGGCACTTCCATCGTCACACCTCAAAGCAGCGGGGGCAGCCCCAGAGCGGGGTGGCCCACATCGATCATCCATTGCATCAGACCCTCGGCGTCGCTGACGACCGTCTCGTCAGCGACCTTGTCCAGGAAGTCTGGCTCACCCAATTCCCTGGCCCTATTAATAAGCTCTTCCCTCATGCCCTCCTTGAGCGACGAAGGCATCCAGGATATGCGCAGGAAGCCGCCGTCCGCGGAGATGAACTTCTTGCTGGTCAGGTACTTCCTGCCCACGCCTATGAATCCCGGTGTCTGCTTGCCCCCGCCGATGCTCCCGGCCAGGGTGGAGAACTTCATTCCCACCGGGGTCATGTCCGGGAACTCCCTGTTCACGACGATTACGGACTGCATGTCCGGGCTCATGGCCACGATGCACTCGAAGCATCCGCAGGAGGTCATCGGGTCCTCCATCATGCTGTAGGCGCAGAACCTGGTTATCTTCCCGTGGGTGAGGGCGGCCACCGCCTCGTTCACGCCTTTCCACGAACCCTTGACCGCGTCCTCCACCGCCCCTTTAGCGATGGGCTGGTTCGGTCCCGACGGCATGATCTCCTTTCCGGTCTTGGCGTCCAGCCAATTGATCGCCCCGCAAAGTCCCAGGCGCTCCGGCGTGATCACGCACACATGGTCAGGGGCAAAGGATTGGCACATCAGGCACGAATAGAACGTGTCCACGCTCTCGTCGGTAAGACCGGCCACGCGTTCCTCCCTCTGCTGGTATGCCTTCAGGGCCTCGGGCGAGCGCTTCCCAAGTTCCGCCTCATCGGTTACCAAGGTCACCTGTACCCGGGACACGATGTTTCCGAACTCCTCCTTGAGCTTGGTGACCAGTATCCGTCCCAGATGCTCCAGCCGGAAGCCGGAACGGAAGGCCTTCTTACTTAGCCGGAGCCAGTTCAGGTTGCGCTGCCCGGTGTGCCACACGCCTTCAGCGAAGTTCAGGTACAGGTGTATGCGCCTCTCCATAACGGACTCGAAGTCCTCCTGCATTCGCTTGCCGTACACGTCCACCAGGATGGCCAGGGGCGATTGCCCCCCCTCGGGAAGGCGGTCCACGTCCTTTCCCAAGACATATATGGCTCCATCCTTGACGTCCTCCTCAGAACGCATCCTCAGCAACTCGAATGAAGGGGTCCTCCCGCCTCCCGCCTCGAAGTAGGTGTCAGGCCTGCGCACCGTCTCCCCCTCGAAAGCGGGGCCGAAGGGCACGGGTACGTCCACCAGGGTGACGGCGGTCCTGATGTCCCTGGATTCGAGCCCGCCCTGCAGCATGTCCTCGGGCGCCTTGTGGAACAGCAGGTCCGGTACGCCCTCGATCAGCTGGTCGGTGACCACGGGAACGTGGTGCAGCAGCGCCGCCAGGGCCATGGCCGCCCGGCAGGCGTCCAGGGGCCCGTAGTGCAGCACGAAGGCCTTGGGCCGCTTGGCAAGGTATGCCGACAGTCTTTCCGAGTCCCCCTTCTGCACACCCCCGAACGAGAGCGCCGCCCGGGTCACGAAATCAAGGGAATGTACCAGCTGGGTGAAGTCGCCCAGGGGGTACAGCATCATTCCCAGCCCCATCTGCACGTCGTTCTCCCCCAGCATACTGATGGCCTCGTCAGCGGCCATGATCAGCATGCCCCTGGCCTGAAGCTCCCTCACCGTGTCGACGAGCTGACGGCGGTCCGCGGGCACGCCCATTATGACCGCCGCTCCCGGTATGGTGTCGTCCACCAAGGCCAATCCCAGCTCCCGAAGAACCTTGTCCGGGACGAAGCCTACCGTGGACGATCCGGCATGAGGGTCCCCGTCCAGGTATCTCAACGCCTCCAGCGCCTCGGCCGACACCATGGCCGACCTCCCGGCCTCTAGGGCCTGCGCCAACCCCCTTTCCGAGGGCAACGAGTCGTGCCGTTCAAGGACATCGAGCAAGGTGTTCAGGCTGCCCACCTCCGCTCCGTCCCAACCCATTATGCAAGGCAGGGAGTACGCCGTCTCCGGGTACTCCAGGGGTGCATCCCCCCTTCTGGAGAGGGCGGCCCTTGCCGACGTGATCGCCAGGGCCGAAAGGATCGAGGCGCCTAGGAACCCCATCTCTATAACGGCGGCATTGCTCGCCGAGGCGGGAGCGGGCGGCCCGTATCTGTGGGGAAGCCCGCCCATCCATCTCCTCCGCTCTATCTCAGTGATCAGTCCCTCTTCCGGCACCAAGCATCCTCCGAACAGGTCCCGGGAGGTGTGGAACAGGAGCTCATGGCACATCTGGTCGAACTCGAACCCATACAGCAGTACAGGGGTGCCCATAAGCATCTCGCCCAGTGCCACGGTGATGTCCGCGGTCCTCAATCCCAGGGGCAGCTGGGCGGTTGGGACGCCCAGCTTCCTGCAAAGTGCCCGCCTGGCCAGGCGGAAGGAGCGCAGGGAGCCGCCCGGGACCCCCGGCGTTGGCTCCGCTTCAGCGGCTCCGACAGCTGTCCACCCCTTTCCCAGGTCCAGCAACAGCCCGCGCACCATTCCCTCCCGCAGGTCGGAACACTCCATGTCCTGTTCCCCTGGCTCCGATGCCGCGTCAGAACAGAAGCGGAGCATGGAACAGGCCAGGGCCTCGCGCAAGGCCAGCAGGAGGGTGAACGCCTCTCCCGAGGGCATCATGTCCAAGGGGGCCAGCATCCCCGCGCGCTCCCAGGCCCTGCGCTCACGCAAGGCCATGGGTTCCACGCCAGCCTTCTTGGATATGTCCCGGTCGACCAGGTCCAGGCAGGCGCCAAGGTCCACGCTCCACAGGTCGGGCGCGGACAGGAGGTCCGCGAGGGCATTCCGGACATCGCCCATCCCGTCCTCGCCCATGCCGCGTATCCCCGACAGCAGTGACATGCGATCTGACCGGACCCTTTCCAGTACCTCCTCGGCGCTCGCTGGGTGAAATTCGGACGATGACAGGTGAACGACCCCCTCTATCTTGGAAGTCCATCGAGTTGCTCACGATATAAATTTGTACGGATTTACCAGCAGGGAACGGCGAAGCGCCGATTCGATGCACTTATTATCGTTGCCCAACATATTCAACGACGGGGACAAGGAAATGAGCTTCAAGAACCTGAACACCTACGAGAGAATGGTCAAGGAGGGGGAGGAACAGTCCTTTCACAGCAGGTACGAGAGGGCGGTGGAAAGGTTCGTCCAATCCCTGGAAACGAGGACCAGCTATGAGAGCATGATCGACGGCAAGGCCGTGGCCACCGGCGATCACTTCGTGGACACCAGCCCCATCGACACCGACCTGGTGGTGGGAGAGTTCTCCCTGGGGGGGAAGAACGAGGCGTCCCAGGCCATCTCGGCCGCCCGCCGGGCGTTCCAGGCATGGTCGGTGATGGACCTGGACAAGCGACTGTCCATATTCCGCAAGGCGGCGGAGATCATGCGCAGGGAGATATTCGAGATCGCCGCCGCGGTGACCGTGGACAACGGAAAGAACCGTTACGAGGCCGTAGGCGAGGTGGACGAGGCCGTCGATTTCATCTCGTACTACGCGGAGAGAATGGAGGCCCGTAACGGGTTCCGCGAGGAGACGTCCCCGGCATACGAGGACGAGATGCCGGTCAGCACAATGCGCCCCTACGGGGTGTGGGCGGTGATCTGCCCGTTCAACTTCCCGATCGCCATATCGACCGGTATGCTCACCGCGGCCATAATCACCGGGAACGCCGCGGTCGTGAAGCCATCCACCCCGGCCCCCTTGGCGGTTCACATGCTGTACGACATATACGAGCGGGCGGGCGTGCCTCCCGGGGTCATCAACCTGCTGTCCGGGAACGGCTCGGACGCGGGGGACGCCCTGGCCTCCAGCGAGAGGATAGACGGCATCGCCTTTACCGGCTCAAAGGAGGTCGGGTACAAGCTCCTGGCATCGTCACTCCGGCGCTACCCCATTCCGGTCATAACCGAGCTGGGAGGCAAGAATCCGGCGATAGTGACGGAAAAGGCGGACCTGGCCAGGGCGGTGGCCGGCGTGGCCGGTTCCGCGTTCGGCTATTCGGGGCAGAAGTGCAGCGCCTGCTCTCGCGCCTACGTGCACGAACTGGTATACGACGAGTTCATGGTCAACATGCTCAAGCACGTGTCGCGATTGCGCGTCGGGGACCCACGGGAAAGGGCCACGTACATCGGCCCGGTCATACACCAGAAGGCCCTGGACGGTTACCTGGCGCATTCAGAGATGGCCCGCAGGGACGGCGTGTTGCACACCGGCGGGGAGCAGGTGAAGGGAAAGCTGTCCAAAGGCTTCTACGCCTCCCCCACCATCGTCACCGGCCTGCCAGAGGACCATTTCCTGATCAAGAACGAGCTCTTCCTGCCCTTCCTGTGCGTGCAGCGGTTCACGGACCTGAAGGACGCGGTGCGCCGGGCGAACGACGTGGATTACGGCCTAACGTCCGGGATATTCACAAGCGATGAGGAGGAGATCAGGTACTTCTTCGAGAACATCGAGACAGGGGTCAGCTACGCCAATCGGGCCCGGGGCGCCACCACGGGGGCCATGGTCGGGGCCCAACCGTTCGGCGGCTGGAAGGGCAGCGGCTCCACCGGGCTGGGAAGCGGCACGGACATGTACCTCACGCAGTACATGAGGCAGCAGAGCCGCACGGTGGTCCGTTAGCGGCTCGCTGCGGCCATCACCCGTTCGCCGCTGTTGCTTATAAAGAGCACCCCTCCCGCGCTGAAGACCTGGAACGGGTCGGATAGGCAGTCCGTTATCTTGCGCACCGGCGAGCCCAAGGCCTTTATGGCGCGCAACATCTGCTCGAACATTCCGGCGGGGTTCCCCGCCTTCTCCAAATAAAAGTCAGCCCCGTTATGCAGGGCGTCTATGGCCAGGGCCTCCCGGCCATGGCCGGTGATGAGCACGAAGGGCTTGCTCTTGATGGAGCGCATTGCCTTGAGGAACTGAAGGCCATCCATGCCTGGCAGGTTGTGGTCGGACACCACCACCTGATAATCGTCAGTCGCCAGCATGTTCAACGCCTTGGCCGGAGAGGTAGCGTAGTCCACTTCCAGCCCCCTCTCTCGACCAATGAACTCCCGGCAAAGGTCCAGGAAATCCTTCTCGTCATCCAGTACCAGGACCTTGATCGTACTGCCATCCTCGTCAACGGTCATTAGGACGCACCGGCCAAAGGACGGTCCCTGATGGTATTTTAATCTGCGCCGACCCTTATCACATTCGCAAATCGCGTTCCAATACGATAGGATTAATACCGCTGTAGGAAGTTATTGGCAGGGACAACATGTCAGGTTTACAGGACATCATGGGAAAGGAGGTCATCACCTCCGACGCCATCATCATAGGCACCGTGGACGGAGTGGGCGTGGACACCGACAACTGGAAGGTTCCGGCGATAAGGGTCAACGTGCGCAAGGGCAACGAGGCCGCTCTGGGCATGAAGCAGAAGTTCCTGGGCACGCAGAAGGTCTTCGTGGCCACCCCGCAGGTCTCCTCGGTCAGCGACAACGTCACCCTGGCCGTGAAAATGGACCAGGTCAGGGAGGTCCTGGTGGACGAAAAGAAGGTGCAGACCACCGCCACGACCCTGCTAAAGAAGAAGGTCGTGGGACAGGACGGCAAGGAGATCGGCTACATGGACAACGTTCACTTCGACGCGACCCGGGGATGGGAGGTTTCGAAGCTGGACATAAAGCTGGGCAAGACCACCAAGCAGGCCCTGGAGGCGAAGAAGGGCGTGGCGCCCTCCTCCCAGGTCAGCATACAGACCAAGGACGTCAAGACGGTCGGCGACATGGTCATGCTCCGCCTGGACATGGATGGTCTGAAGGACTATCTGGACAGCAGGCAGGTCCTTAAGAAATGAGGGAGACGCGTACCTGCGAGGCCTGCGGCCACCAGTTCTCCCAGCGGATCCGGGGATGGAACGCCGTGGACGTCCGATACGAGAGATGCCCCCTTTGTGGCCATGAGAACGGCTACGAATCGGACCTATACCGCTGGCTTCGCCGGAGAAGGGAAAGCAAAGGGCGGAAAGATGCAGAAAGGTCCGGCAAGGCCTGACCTCCTAACGACATTCATATCATAAGGATGAACGATACACGCCCATGGAACGGGACGGCAAGGGACGCCGGGTCGATCAGGACATAGAGGTCGGGAGCACCCCGGGCGGCATCAAGGTCATAGTGGAGAGCGTGCCTCACGTGCACACGGTGGCGCTGTCCGTCTCGGCCACGGTGGGGTCCCGCGACGAGAAGGAGAGGGAGAGCGGCGTGTCTCACTTTTTGGAGCACATGCTGTTCCGGGGAACCAAGACCAGGGACTACCGGGAGATAAACGAGGGCATCGAGGCGTCAGGAGGTTATCTGAACGCCTACACCACTCATGAGCACACCTGCTTCTACGCGTTCACCATAGACGAGTCCCTGGCGATCGGAGAGGACCTACTGGCGGACATCTTCCTCGACCCGCGCATGGACCCGGAGCTGGTGGACCTGGAGCGCAACATAGTCAAGCAGGAGATAGGCATGCGCATGAACGACCCCACGTCCCACCTGCGCACCCGCATGTACGAGTCTATGTTCAAGGGGCATCCGCTGTCCAGGTCCATACTCGGAACACCGGAGAGCCTGGACGGTTTCGATTCCGGTTTCCTGCTCGATTATCACCGAACGCATTACCACCCCCCTCACGTGGTGGTCTGCGCCGTGGGAAACGTGGAACACTCGCGGGTTCTGGAATGGGCCGGTCGCTTCGATCACGTGGAAGGGAGCGCCGCCCCGAAGCGGCGCAGCAGGCCGGAGATGCGCACCGGGGTGAACTTCTTTGAGAAAGGGGACGACAGGGCCTACATCGGCATAGGCCTTCCCGGTCACTCCGCCTCACACCCCATGTCCACGGCCCAGAACCTGTTGAGCATGGCGCTGTGCGGCGGGACCTCCTCCAGGCTCAATCACCGCATAAGGGAGGTGGAGGGGCTGGTGTACTCGATCAGCATGTACCCTGTGACGTTCCACGACTGCGGGGCGCTGATGACATACTGCTCAACGACCATGGAGCAGGTCCCGCGTCTCTTCGACACCTTCTGCCAGGAACTGTCCCGGTTCAAGCGGGAAGGTCTCGTGGAAGGGGAACTGGAGAAGGCCAGGAACGGTCTCAAGGGATCGCTTCTGCGCAACGCCTGCCGCCCGGACCAGAACATGAGCTCCCACCTCATGCATTTCCTGGAGAAGGGGAAGGTGCTGAGCATCGAGGAGCAACTGGACGAAATTAACGAAGTGACGGCCGAGCAGCTGGCCAGGGCGGCCGACGAACTCCTCATCGGCGGAAAGGCGTGCGTCACCATATGTTCCGGTCCCGCCATGAGGGCGGAGATGGTGGAGGCGGCCGAGTCACTGGACTTCTAAGGTTCCACCACCACGAGGGTCTGCCCGCCGTCCACGTTCTCCCCGGCCTTGACCCTGACCTCCTTGACCTTTCCGGCCACCTCGGTCTGCACCTCGTTCTCCATCTTCATGGCCTCCAGGACGCAGACCACCTGGTTGGCGTTCACCTGGTCCCCGACCTTCACCTTGACGGCCATTATCTTGCCGGGCATGGGGGAGAGCACGGCTCCGGACGAGCCTTCCGACCTTCCTCCCTCCTCCACTTCCTCCAAGGCGATATGCTCTATCTCCCTCACCTGCTGGACCTTGATCTCCATGCTGCGGTCGTCGGAGATCACCTGGGCTCCCTCCTCCAGGTCGCCCTCTACGGTCACCGGCGCCACCTCGCCGTTCACCATGACCTTGTCGTCCTTGAACAGGCATTTGTAGACGTGGTCGCCGATGTCCACGCGGTAATCGCCGCCGTTCTTCTCGACCACGACCTCGTACTCGTGTCCGTTGACGGTCATGCGCAGCTTCACAGCGGCCACCCCCCGCGTCCCACCGCTTCGTTCATCGCCGCGCACTTCCAGGCGTCGACGCCGGCGGCGGTCCGGTCTTTGGCCGAAGCGTGCCTTTCTGTCGAACGCATGTAGAGCACGGCCACCGCCGCCAGGTCCCGGTAGTTCACGCCCTTCTCCATCATCTGGCGGTGCTTGAAGTAGTCCAGCGCCACCTGGGGAAAGAGCGCGTACGAAAGAACGTCCTCCTCCGAGCAGGTCATGCTCTCCTTGCAGGCGTACTCCTCCACCTCCTTGCACAGCCTCTCGAACTCAGGCTCCAGCAGGTCCGCGGGGCGCACGGTGATGGGCTTCTCGTCGCCGATGATCTTGCGGCGTATGGCCGGGTCGATGTCCGCCGGCGTTTTTCCGTACAGCCCGCGCACCAGGTTCTTCGTTTCGTTCGTCACCATCTTGTAGCGCTCGCCGGTGATGACGTTGAGCACGGCCTGCGTTCCAACTATCTGCGACGTGGGCGTGACCAGGGGGACGTGCCCGAGGTCGGCCTTGACCTTGGGAACCTCGTCGTAAACGTCCGCAAGGCGGTCCTCCTTCTTGGCCTCCCTCAGCTGGGATATGAGGTTGGATATCATTCCTCCAGGGATCTGGTACACCAGCACGTTGGTGTCGATACCAGTGAATCCGCTCTCGAAGGCGTGGTACTTGTGCCTGATGGAATCGAAGTAATCGGATATGGCCGTCAGCTTCTTCAGGTCCAGCCCGGTGTCGTACTCCGTGCCGCGGAGCATGGCCACCACGGCCTCCGTCGGAGGCTGGGAGGTGCTCAGCGACATGCTGGAAATCGCCGTGTCCACTATCTCCGCCCCGGCCTCTATAGCTTTCGTGTAAGTGGACATGACCATTCCGGAGGTGGCGTGGCAGTGCATGTGCACAGGCAGCCCTATCTCCTCCCTGAGCTGCTTGACCAGCTCGTAGGCGTCCATGGGCGCCAGCATGCCGGCCATGTCCTTGATGCATATGGTATCGGCGCCCATCTCCTGCAGCTTGCGGGCGAACTTGACGTACCCTTCTATGGTGTGCACCGGCGATATGGTGTAAGAGATGCTAGCCTCTACGACCCCACCGTACTTCTTCACCGAGCGCATGGCCATCTGCATGTTGCGGGGATCGTTCAAGGCGTCGAAGATGCGGAACACGTCTATGCCGCGCCTGCAGGCGTTCTTGACGAACTTCTCCAGGATGTCGTCGGGGTAATGCCGGTAGCCGACCACGTTCTGCCCGCGCAGAAGCATCTGGAAAGGGGTGTTGGGCATCTCCTTCTTGAGCTTGGTTATGCGCTCCCAGGGGTCTTCGCGCAGGAAGCGCAGGCAGGTGTCGAAGGTGGCTCCTCCCCACATCTCCACGGACCAGAACCCGATCTCGTCGAGCATTGCCGCGGCCGGAAGCATGTCCTCGGTGCGCAGGCGGGTGGCCAGCAATGACTGGTGCGCATCCCTCAGCACGGTATCCATGATCTTTATCTTCATCAGGGCACCTCAGAGCGGCATGTTGCCGTGCTTCTTGGCCGGCCTGGCCTCGCGCTTTCTGTCCAGCATCTCCAAAGCCTCTATGATACGCATGCGGGTGTTGTTCGGTTCGATTATATCGTCCAGATAGCCTCGCTCTGCTGAGAAGAACGCGGAGGCGTAAAGCTTACGGTACTCGGAGATGAGCACGTCCCTCTTCTCCTGCGGGTCATCGGCCATTATCAGCTCCTGCTTGAACACGATGTTGATCGCTCCCTCGGGGCCGACTACGGCTATCTCCGCCGTGGGCCAGGCCATGTTCACGTCGGAGCGCAGGGGCTTGGAGCCCATGACACAGTACCCCCCGCCGATGGCCTTGCGGGTGATAAGGGTGATCTTGGGAACGCTCGCCTCCGCGTAAGCGTAAAGCAGCTTGGTGGAGTCCCTCAGCAGCGAGCCGTTCTCCTGCTCCACGCTGGGCAGGTAACCGGGAACGTCGACCAGCGTCACCACCGGGATGTTGAAGGAATCGCAGAAGCGCACGAAGCGGGCCGCTTTCAGCGAGGAATCGGAGTCCAGCGTTCCCGCCAGGGCCATGGGCTGGTTGGCCACCAGCCCGACCGTGCCGCCGTCCATGCGCGCGAACGCCGTGATGATGTTGCGGGCGAACAGCTCCTGGACCTCCAGCAGCTCTCCCTTGTCCACCACCTTCCGGATGACCTCCTTCATGTCGTACGGTTTCATGGGGTCATCGGGAATGATGGTGTCCAAGGCGTCCTCCCTTCGCTCCGGGTCATCGCCCATGGGCTTCCTGGGCGGCTGTTCCAGGTTGTTCGACGGCAGGTATGACATCAGCTTCTTGACCTGCTTGATGCATTCCATGTCATCCTCGGCGACGAAATGCGCCGATCCGGAACGCGTCGCGTGCACGCTGGCCCCTCCCAGCTCCTCGAACGTTACCGTCTCGTTCTGCACGGCCTTGATGACATCGGGGCCGACCATGAACATGAAGGACTTGTCCTTGACCATGAACACGAAGTCGCTGAGCATGGGCGCGTACACCCCGGAGCCGGCGCAGGGCCCCATCACCATGGCTATCTGGGGTATCAGCCCGGAGGCCAGGGAATGGCGGAACATTATCTCGCTGTAGCCGGCCAGCGAGTCGACCCCCTCCTGCAGCCGTGCGCCGCCTGAATCGTACAGGGCGACGATCGGGCAGCCGGTCTTCACCGCCAGGTCTATGGTCTTGCATATCTTCTTGGCGTGCATGCGGCCGACGGAACCGGCGAAGACGGTGAAGTCCTGGGCGTAGACGAACACCTGCCTCCCCTCTATCGTTCCGCGACCGGTGACCACGCCGTCCCCGGGGACCTTCTGCTTCTCCATGCCGAAATGGTACGCCTGATGAGAAACGAATGTGTCCAGCTCGGAGAACGAGCCCGGATCTAGCAAGGCGTCGATGCGCTCGCGAGCGGTCATCTTGCCCTGCATGCGATGTGCCTCCATCCTCTCGGCTCCGCCTCCCGCTCGGGACCTCTTCTTCATGTCCCGCAGTTCCTTGACTTTGTCCTCGCCCATGGTTTTCCCCTCTTTATGCGTGCTACTAGCTAATGAACGTTACCTGTTTCGAACCTCACCTGACCGCGGTCCAACGGCACCACGTCGTGCACGGAAGTGGCGCGATATATCATCCCGTCCTCGGAGCGGAAGACCAGGGAGCCATCGGGGTCCAGGCACATGCCCCGTCCCCGAACCTTCTGGTCCCCCAGGCGCACCTCGATGTCATACCCCAGGGACTCGGAGTAACTGGCGTACATGTCCAGGTCCCTCTCCCCTTTCAGGAACTTGCTGTACATGTCGTCCAGCTTGAAGAGCAGTACGTTCAGGAAATGCTCAGCGTCCAGGTCCCTCGCGCAAGCGTCCCGCAGGCTTCCCGCCTCCGGGGCGTTCAACCGGTCCGCGGCGGTGTTCAGGTTGACGCCTATCCCGAGCACCATGAACCGGGGCTCCCCACCGCGGTAGCATGCCTCGGTCAGAATGCCAGCCACCTTCCTTCCATCGACACGGATGTCGTTGGGCCACTTTATGCGCGGGACGACCCTGCACACCTCCTCCACCGTCTGCGCCACTGGCAGGCACGATAGCACGGTCAGGAGCGTCAGGTCCTTGGCCGGCAGGTCTGGTCGCAGGATGATCGAAAGGTAAAGCCCGCCCTCTGGCGATTCCCACTGGCGGCCGGTCCTTCCCCTGCCGCCCGTCTGCCTCAGGGCGGTGATCACCGTCCCCTCCGGCTCGCCCTCTATGGCAAGCGTTTTGGCGATGTCGTTGGTGGAGCACACCTCGCCCTTGACCAGTACCTTGCGGCCGATGAGCATCTGAACGACCTCAGAATGTCACCGGCCCCTTGCTGCGGAGCTTGAACTCCCCGTCCAGGGAATCCAAGGTCCTGGCGACCACCTGGTCCAGGTCCCCGGCCCCGCGCAGGTCGGCGACCAGGTCCAGGGCCATACTCTGCCCGTACACGACCACCCTGGACTGCACCGCCAGCAGGTTCACGCCCTGGGAGGCCAGGGCCTCCGTGGCACAGTGTATGGCGCCAGGCTTGTCCGGTATCTCCAGGGAGACCTCGGCCAGCCGGCAATCATCGGGGAGGAAGGACATCGAGAGGACCCAGGAGTCCACGTCCCCCACCATCATGACCGGCGTTCCCTCCTTCACGCCCTCCAGCTGGTCCAGGTAATCCTTGGGTATGGCGAAGCTCCCCTCGCTTATCGGAGAGGGGGAACGGGTCACCTTGCGCAGGGGCTTGACCTTGATACGTCCAGCGGTCGGGCCGGTCATGCCCTTGGTGTATCGGTCGCTGATGTGCGAGTGGGATATCTCCAGCCCCTCCACATTGGAAAGGGCGGCCGGGCTAGTCCGCCTCAACGAGGCGAAGTCCTCCATAAGCTGGGTCGAGTCGCCGTAATAGGAAAGGTCGACAAGCATCTTCCACACCATGGAGATGCCGCAGGTCATGCTCACCGAAACCGAGTTGAGGATGTCCACGTTACGGTCCGCCAGGAACTTGGCGGCCTGGGAGCACGCCCCTGGGGAGTCGATCATGTAGAACGTCAGGTTGCACAGCTCGCGATAGTTCTCCGGTCCGAATGTGGAAAGGACTATCTCGTGCCCGCGGGAGCCGTCCTGCTCGTAGCGGAAAAGGGTGGAATAGACCTGGCTTCCGTCCTCCAGCCCCAATCGCCTGCGGACCTTGTCGCCTATCCTCACCTTGCCGTCCTTTACCCTGCCAAAATCCCAGAGCTTCATCTGCTGACCCAAGCGCCAAATATTCTAATGCCTGATAAAGCTTGTCATGCGAATCTTCCCAGGATTCAAAATATTCCTATGATTATGGGTCCAAAGACCTGTTTTCAATGGCAGAATGCCACTGTCGCCATGGGAACGATGGCAAACGGTCCGTCATTCATCATCGCCGCAAAGCTCGTACTCCACGATCTCCTCGATGCGGCAGCGGCAACCCAGGCAATCCGAGAGCGGTTCGGTACGGACCATGCGCCTGCCCTTTTCCGTGAAACGGCGCAGGCCGTCCTCGGTGACCTCGATCAGGTCCCTGCGCTCCAGCTCGCTGATGGTCATGTCCATGGTCTCCCGCCAGTCGCTCTCCGTTCCCGGGATGAGAGAGGAGATGGCCAGGTCCAGGCTCTTCACCGGGGAGATGACGCCTATCACCGAACGGTGTATGCCCGCCAGGCGCAGTGCTGGCACGAAGGGGTTGAAGAACTCTATGGAAAGGCTGTCCAGGTCCAGCGCCTGCCCCTCCAGCTCCTGTGGGACGTGCCAGAGCATTTCCGGAGGCTCCTGCACGTCGTCCCAAAGGTTCGGGGCCAAGGAGGCCAGTCGGTCCGGTTCCAGCCTCCAGCGGAGCACCAGGGGGTAGTTCCTCAACAGGAACAGCAACCCCCTGAGGGCGGTGTCCACGTCCATTCGCACCGGGACGTGAAGGTTATCCGACCCCGGTCCGCCATCGCCCTCCACCCGGCAGCTCCAGGCCATGTGGAACAGGACCACCTTGGGCATGTTCATCGTATAGGTAGAGGTAAGCTGATAGGGGCTGCTGAGCAAAGGCTGCGTTTCCTCTTCCACCGCCCTCGTCAGGCCCGGAGGCGAGACCAGCCAGACCCAGTCATCCCACAGGTCTTCCGGTATCTCCTCGAAGGTGAGGTCCATGCTTTCTCCAAAAGGCTTCGGCGATTTAAACTAATCCCGCGGAGGGTCTGATAGATTGAAATACAGGTTATGAAGTACCGCGCTACTTAGTAGATGTCTACCTAAGAGGTGCATGGGCATGATTGGTAAATCACAGATGTACAAGGGCAACCGCATAAGCCCGTCGCAGCTGATAATGCTGATCAAGCTGGCGGGCCAGCCCATGTACGGATACGAGCTGCTTAAGGCGCTGCGCGAGGATTACCAGGGGGTCTGGGACCCCCAGACCGGGGCGGTGTATCCCGCTCTCCATCGTCTGCAGGAGCACGGTCTGCTCTTTGTCGAGAACAAGGAGGGCAAGGACCATTACTCCCTCACCCCGGAGGCCGAGGCTTGGCTTGACGAGACGCTGGCCACATTGTCCTCGGGCATGCTGTTCATGGCCCGCACCATGGAGATCATGGGCCGGGCCTACCTGGAACGCAGGGGGGAGGTTGAGAACTTCATCCCCCTGGACGAGAGATCCCCGGAGGAACGCCTTAAGCACCTCCGGGAAGTGAAGGACGCGTTCCAGAACAACCTCCGGATGCTGGATACGCACATAGCCGAGCTGGAGAAGGAGCTGAAGCAATGATCTTGAAGCATCTCAAGCCGAAGGAATGGGCTCTCATCATCGTCTGCACCGGCTTCATAGTCCTGCAGGTGTGGCTGGACCTGGAGATCCCCGATTACATGTACGAGATCACCAACCTGCTGCAGACCGGCGGAACGGTGGAGCAGGTGATGGGCGAGGGATGGCCCATGCTCGGTCTAGCGCTGAGCAGCCTGGGCACGGCGCTGATGATCGGTCTCATCGCGGCCTACGTGGCCACATCGCTGGCGAAACGCGTACGCTCCATGCAGTTCCACAAGGTGCAATCGTTCTCCGCGAACGAGATAAACAGGTTCTCCACGGCCAGTTTGATCACCAGGGCGACGAACGACGTCACCCAGGTGCAGATGGCCGTTGCGATCGGGATGCAGGTCATCGTGAAGGCGCCGATCATGGCCGGATGGGCGATCATAAAGATATCCGGAAAAAGCTGGCAGTGGACCAGTGCCACCGCCGTGGCCATCATCGTGATGCTCACCATGATAAGCATACTGATGTACTTCGTCATACCACGCTTCAAGAAGATCCAGTGGCTGACGGACGACGTGAACAGGCACATGCGAGAGAACCTGAAGGGGATCCGCGTCATCAGGGCTTACAACGCCGAGGAGTACCAGGAGAGGAAGTTCGAGAAGGCCAATGAGGACCTCACGGCCAACAACCTGTTCACCGGCCGCGCCATGGCCCTGATGATGCCGGTCATGTCCTCCGTGATAGGGCTGCTATCGCTTTCCATATATTGGATAGGTGCCTACCTCATCGAAGCCGCTTCCGGGCTTCCGGCGCAGATAGCGCTGTTCTCGGACATGATCGTGTACATCGCCTACGCCATGCAGGTGGTCATGGGATTCATGATGCTGGTCATCGTGTTCTTCATACTCCCCAGGGCCATGGTCTCCGCTCGTCGTATCGAGGAGATCATAGAGACCGAGCCGTCGATAAAGGACGGGACGGTGGCCGATCGACCGGGCAACGGGGAGATCGTCTTCGACAAGGTCAGCTTCAAATATCCCGGCGCCGCGGATTACGTGCTTAAGGACATCAGCTTCAAGGCCGATAAGGGGGAAACGGTGGCCTTCATCGGCTCCACCGGCAGCGGGAAGAGCACCATAGTTAACCTGCTGCTGCGCTCCTACGACGTCACCGACGGAAAGGTCCTGGTGGACGGCGTAGACGTGCGCGATTATACCCAGGAAGCGCTGCATAGGAAAATGGGGTACGTGCCGCAGAAGGCCACGCTGTTCTCTGGAACGGTGTTCTCGAACGTCGCCTACGGCGACATGTCATCGGAGCGAACGGAGGCCGACGTGAGAACGGCCGTCTCCATAGCCCAGGGCGCGGAGTTCGTGGAGGCCATGGACGGCGGCTACAACGCTTCCATAGCGCAAGGGGGCACGAACGTCTCCGGCGGGCAGAAGCAGCGTCTTTCCATAGCCAGGGCCGTGTGCCGCCGGCCGGAGATATACATCTTCGACGATTCGTTCTCCGCCCTTGACTATCGTACCGATCGTTGTCTCAGGAGCGCCCTGAAGAGGGAGACGGCCGACGTCACCAGCGTCATCGTGGCGCAGAGGGTCGGGACGATCATGGACGCCGACAAGATAGTCGTCCTGGACAGCGGCTCCGTGGCCGGGATCGGCAAGCACAGCGAGCTCCTGGACACCTGCCCGGTGTACCGGGAGATAGTTGAGTCCCAGCTCACCGAGGAGGACATGAGACGATGAGCGCGGAGAATAGCAAACCAAGGCCGAGGGGCCCAGGCGGTTTCGGTCCCGGGCACGGCCCGGTGATGGCCGGGAAGCCTAAAAGCTTCAAGACCGCCTGGAAGAATATGCTGGGCTACATGCGCCAGTACATCCCGGCGCTGATCGTGGCATCCGTGCTGGTGATCGTCGGAACGGTTTTCACCGTCATAGGGCCGGACAAGCTGCGCGAGCTCACCAACCTCATCGCCAGCGGGATGTTCACCGGG
Source organism: Methanobacteriota archaeon (assembly GCA_012729095.1). Classification (GTDB taxonomy): domain Archaea; phylum Thermoplasmatota; class Thermoplasmata; order Methanomassiliicoccales; family UBA472; genus UBA472. Next base: position 18,831 of record JAAYDU010000067.1, read on the forward strand.
GCGATGGACCTGGACGGAGTTGCGGAAATAGGCACCTTCCTGGTGATCATCTACCTGCTCTCCGCGGTACTGACGTACGGCCAGGGTTTCATAGTGGCCACAATAGTCCAGAAGCTCTCGAAGCGCATGCGCACGGACATCTCGCAGAAGATAAACCGTCTGCCGCTGAAGTATTTCGACAGGACCAGCTACGGCGACGTGCTCAGCCGCGTCACCAACGACGTGGACACCATCAGCATGTCCATGAACCAGAGCATCGGCATGCTGATGAGCGCCGCCGCGCTGCTGATCGGTTCGCTGGTCATGATGCTGGTCACCGACCTGATCATGACAGCTGCCGCCGTCGGTTCGGCGATAGCCGGTTTCATGCTGATGGCCTTCATCATGGTCAAGTCGCAGAAGTACTTCCAGCGCCAGCAGAAGCATTTAGGCCGTCTCAATGGACACGTGGAGGAGATGTACGCCGGTCATGTGATCGTACGAGCTTACAACGGCGAGAAGGAATCCCAGAAGGAGTTCGAATCGATCAACGACGAGCTGTTCGACAGCGCCTTCAAGTCGCTTTTCCTTTCAGGCCTGATGATGCCTCTTATGGGTTTCATCGGCAACTTCGGTTATGTCGCCGTGTGCATAGTCGGCGCAGTGCAAGTGCTCAACGGCGCCATATCCATAGGTGTCATAGTGGCCTTCATGCTGTACGTCCGCCTCTTCACCCAGCCGCTGTCTCAGTTGGCCCAGGCCATGACCAGCCTGCAGTCCGTGGCCGCCGCCTCCGAAAGGGTCTTCGAGTTCCTCGAGGAGCCGGAGATGGAGAACGAGGGCGACAAGCAACTGGTCCACACCGAGGTGGACGGGGACGTGGAGTTCCGCGACGTGTCCTTCGGATATTCTCCCGAGCGCGAGGTCATACACCACTTCTCCTTCCACGTCCGGTCCGGGCAGAAGGTGGCGATCGTAGGCCCCACCGGGGCCGGCAAGACCACCATCGTGAACCTGCTGATGCGCTTCTACGAGGTGAACTCCGGGGACATACTGATAGACGGCATTTCCACCAAGGAGCTCACCAGGGAGAACGTGCACGACATGTTCTGCATGGTGCTGCAGGACACCTGGCTGTTCGAAGGGACCATCAGGGAGAACATAGCCTATCGCAAGGAGAGCGTCACGGACGATATGATCGAGGAGGCGTGCAAGGCGGTGGGGATACACCACTTCATCGCCACGCTCCCGGACGGTTACCACACCAAACTGGACGAGGATTCCAAGATATCCATGGGGCAGAGGCAGCAGATGACCATAGCCCGGGCGGTGGTGCAGAACGCGCCATTGCTGATCCTGGACGAGGCCACCAGCTCCGTGGACACGAGAACGGAGAAGATCATCCAGAAGGCCATGCAGGACCTGACGGTCGGACGCACCTCCTTCATCATTGCGCATCGGCTGTCCACCATCAAGGACGCCGACACGATACTGGTGATGAGGGAAGGAAGCATCGTCGAAAGCGGCACGCACGAGGAGCTGCTGAAGGCGGGTGGATTCTACAGCGGGCTGTACAACAGCCAGTTCGAGAACTGCGACTGAGGCCTAGCGAACGAATCTCAAATCCCTTACCAACCTTTAATCTAAATCATCCCCATCAACTGGCAGGTCGCCAACATGCTCGTTCCAGGTATTCCGGTCAAAGGACCTTTCGCTCACACCTATTCTATCGTGGCCAGGGATGAAAGCACTGGGGAGATCGGTGCCGGCGTGCAATCGCACTGGTTCTCCGTCGGCACGGTGGTCCCCTGGGCTCTGGCGGGCGTAGGCGCCGTGGTCACGCAATCCTTCACCAATCCCGCGTTCGGCCCGGAGGGGTTGAGGCGACTGTCCGAGGGATCGACCCCCAAGGAGGCCGTGGAGGGGATGGTGTCCAAGGACGATGGCCGGGACTTCCGGCAGCTGGCCGTAATGGATATCCAGGGCCGCTCGTTCGCCCATACCGGCCGGAAGTGCGTGGCCGAGGCCGGGCACATCAGCGGCAAGAACTTTTCCGTTCAGGCCAACATGATGCTCAGGAACACCGTATGGGGGGCCATGGCCGAAGCGTTCGAAACATCGAACGGTCCCCTGGCCGACCGCATCGTTGCGGCAATGCAGGCGGCCGAGGCCGAGGGCGGGGACGCAAGGGGAAGGCAGAGCGCCGCTCTTGTGGTCGTCAAGTCAAAAAGTACCGGGGAGGTCTGGAAGGACCGTCTCGTCGATCTGCGGGTCGATGACCACCGCGATCCGCTGAAGGAACTGGCAAGGCTGCTGAAGGTGCACCGGGCCTACGAGAGCATGGACGCCGGGGACGCCGCTCTGGAGAGTGGAGAGATGGCTGCCGCCCTGAAGCATTATTCTGCGGCGGAGAAGCTCTTCCCCATGAACGAGGAGATGGTCTTCTGGCACGCGGTCGGGATGGCCAACAACGGGAGTTTCGAGGACGCTAAGCCACTCTTCAGGAAAACCTTCAAAAAGAACTCCAATTGGAGGGTTATGGTGCCGCGACTGGTAGTGAACGGGACGCTACGCATCAGCGAGGGGCAGCTACAGGCACTTCTGAAGGAATGATCATTCTTTCTTCTCCAGCACTATGTTGTTGCTGATCAGGTTGACCTCCTGGATCCGGACGTTGCGGAGCTCCAGGCGTTCCCCGACGTCATCAATGATGATCAAGAGGTCTTCTTCCAGTTTCAGCCGTACCGCGTTCCGCACCAGTTCCAGAACGCCATCCTTGGTGGACATGTACACCGTCGAGCGGCACATGCCGTGAGGTACAGCATCTCCAAATAAAAACGGTGGCCTAGGCGAACTTCCACTGGGCGTACCTGCCCCTCTTCTTGGCCGGCGGGACGATGGCCCCGATCATGGAGAAGGTGTAACGAACGGGAACACGCTTCCTCGGTCCGGTCCAATACGGGCACTTGGTGCACTTGAACCCCAGCTCCACCCTCCGATCGTCCAACGTAAGGTTGTGCAGCTCCTCCGTCGGCGAGGTGCACACCGGGCAACGGCCCTTGCGGCTGGGCTCCTTGGTCTCCCGGTACAGAATTGTCACTTTGGCCAGGTTGCGGTGCAGGGCCATCTTCCTCATGCGCACCTCCCCCACCTTGTAGTCCGGGTTCTTCCGTTTGAGGTCCTCCAGCACAAGCTCGGTGAAGCGGCGCTGGGAAGGAATGCTCTGCTGCTCCCGGATAACCCTTCTGATGGAATCCTCAAGGACCTTGGCCGAGGGTATGCGATAGGCCATCCAAATCGAATCGTTAAGTGAATACTCAAAGCTTTGCTAGTGGATGACCCACTACCTTGCGTTCCATTGGTAGAAGCATCAATTTATTGTGATGAAAGGCCATCATCGAAGAGTATGGACGGAGACCGTATCGTGTTGGAGGAGGACGGCACCGAGGTCTTCTACTTCGAGGTGGACGACATACGCCACATGTTCGTCCCCCCTCCCCGTGACGCCTTCTCCAAGCAACCATACGTTTTAATGGGGCAGTCCGTGGTGGACCGCATGCTGGAGCATTTCCGCCAGGAAAAAGGACTGGGAAAGAAGAGGCACAAGCTGGTGCTGCTCATGCCCCCGGACAAGGTCACCCCGGGCCTGGCCCGGGAATGCGAGGAGGCCATGGACCGCTTCACAGCCACCAAGGTCAGGGACAACATCAACCGCATGGCGGCCATAAATCGCCGGGGGCTGCTGATGATCCCTTACGCCATGATGTTCCTGGTGGCCGCGGTGGGCATGGCCGTGATATTCGGCAGCGAGATGGTCCCGGGCATCCCCCCGGTATGGGCGTCGGTCCTTAGCGAGGGGCTGTTCATCGTGGCATGGGTGGCCATGTGGGGGCCCCTGGACACCCTGCTGTTCGGGCGATTCCCCCTCCTCACCGAGAACCGCACCCTGCATGCCTTGGAGAGCACTAAGGTAGATGTTAGGCCCCGTTGAGCCGCGCTTGACCGGAACTTCCTTCCGAGGCTCGCGCCCGCCCCTGGAAAATTGTATTAGGGGATTGTTCGATAGCCATGGTAGGGCTGGAAGATGAAGAAGAGCAAGGTAGTCATAATGGGCGCCGCAGGGCGCGATTTCCACAACTTCAACACGTATTTCAGGGACAATGAGGGGTACGAGGTGGTGGCCTTCACCGCCGCGCAGATACCGAACATCGAAGGGCGCTGTTACCCGGCCACTTTGGCAGGTTCGCTGTATCCGAAAGGGATACCGATAATGTCCGAGGAGGACCTCCCGACCATCATCCGCAAGAACAAGGTGGACCAGGTCGTCTTCGCCTACAGCGACATCTCCCACACCGAACTGATGCACAAGGCGTCCTGGGTCCTATCGTTGGGAGCCGACTTCCGGCTCATGGGCAACAAGGCGATCACCCTGCGGTCCAACAAGCCGGTCATTTCCGTCTGCGCGGTGCGCACCGGGGCCGGGAAATCGCAGACCACCCGTAGGTTGTGTTCGATCCTCCACAACCGCGGGCTCAAGGTGGTGGCTGTCCGCCATCCGATGCCCTACGGAGATCTGACGAAACAGGTGGTGCAGCGCTTCGGTGACTATGCCGACCTGGACAAGCACGACTGCACAATCGAGGAGAGGGAGGAGTACGAGCCTCTGATCGACAACGGCATAGTTGTCTACGCCGGCGTTGATTACGAACGCATACTGCGGGAGGCGGAGAAGGAGGCGGACGTCATCGTATGGGACGGGGGGAACAATGACATCTCTTTCTTTGAAAGCAATCTGCTCATCGTCATAGCCGACCCGCACCGTGCCGGGCATGAGATTTCGTACCACCCGGGAGAGGTGAACATACGCATGGCGGACGTGGTCATCATCAACAAGGTGCAGACCGCCGATCGCCGCAACATACTGAAGGTGAAGGAGAACATCCTGAGGTACAACCCCAAGGCCATGGTGATAGAGGCCGCCTCCCCGATCAAGGTGGACGACCCATCCCTCGTCAAAGGGAAGAGGGCCTTGGTGGTGGAGGACGGGCCGACGTTGACGCACGGGGAGATGGCCTTCGGCGCGGGAACGATAGCGGCAGAGGACAACGGCGCATTGGACATAGTCGATCCGCGCCCCTACGCGGTCGGCTCGATCAAGGCGCTCTACGAAAAGTACCGTCACCTGGGGCCGATACTCCCGGCCATGGGCTACACGGACGAGCAGATCAGGGACATGGAGGAGACGATAAACAAGGCCGACTGCGACGTGGTCGTCGCCGGTACGCCGGTCGACCTGCGCCGGGTCATGAACGTCAACAAGCCGATCGTCCGCGTCCACTACGAGCTCGTGGAGATCGGAAAGCCGACCCTGGAGGACATCCTGGACGAGAAGCTGGGACCCGTGCTGTACGTCTGCCACGGCGACTCCTGCAAGGTGTTGTGAGATACTTCCGGTCCTCCGCATGCGGCGGCCATTTTCCCGTCGCTGCGGCCGGTCTCCCCGGTATTCTCCAAGAAGATACCGACCTGGTCCTTAACCCCGGGTCGTTGATGATATCCGAGGCACGACATGCAGGTATCGCCAGAAGGTCCACGTCCCCCTGTCTCAGCTCGCCGACGTCATTTTCCACCACCGTCCAAAGGTTCTACAGGGAACGACACGGTGTTCTTCCGGATCCTACCGTCGCGGTCTTGAATCCCATATGATCGTTCACCGCGAAGACCAGTTCGAAGTCGGCATAGCTCTCGTAGAGAAGGTAAAAAGTCCTTGTCCCATTCATGCTATCACCTCCAGAACTTTCCTCTTTCACGCTTACTGTCCCGACCGAGGAATCGGGCGATCGGCCCTGCCTCCTCGATCCTTTTCAGGTCCGTACCCCCGCAAACCGGGCAGTGCTCCTGCTGCCATTCCGTTTCCACCTCGAAGTCGTGTCCGGCTGCGCAATGCCATTTTATCTTGCGGGGCATGAGCGTTGCACCGTCCTTCGCATGACGTTCCGCCGATTTATTCATATCCTATTCCCTACGTAACATCCATCATGGCTTCCATAAGAGAGGCTGTCAAGGTGCTTCCGGGGCAGCTGAAGATGGATGGCGCCGGGATCAAATTGAGGCGACTGTTCAGTCGGGACGAGGCCGTGCTCATGGACCCCTTCCTGATGCTAGATCACTTCGGTTCCAACCGTCCCGAGGACTATATGGCAGGTTTTCCGATGCACCCGCATCGGGGCATAGAGACCGTGACCTATATGCTGGATGGACACATCGATCACCGGGACAGCCTGGGCAACCATGGTACCATAGGTCCCGGTGATGTGCAGTGGATGACGGCCGGAAGCGGCATCCTTCACGAGGAGATGCCCCGAAAGGCCGAGGGATGGATGCAAGGCATACAGCTTTGGGTGAACCTTCCCCGGTCGAACAAGATGATGCCTCCACGGTACCGGGAGATCAAGAAGGAGGAGATACCCGTTTACGACCCGGGGAGAGGCTCATCCATCAAGGTGATAGCCGGGGAATCGCAGGGGCTGGTGGGTCCGGTGAAGGATCTGGTGGTGGACGTCAAATACCTTGACGTGACGCTGCACTCCGGCGTGGTTCTGGAGCACGAGATCCCAAAGGATCGCAACGCGTTCCTGTACGTCTACGAAGGAGAGATGATGCTGGGCAACAGGATGCCCAGGAAGGTGCCCGCGGGAAACGTGGCCGTGCTCGGTGAAGGCGATGCGATGAAGTTCGCGGTCGGACGAAAGCCGGTCAAGTTCATGTTCGCGTCCGCGAAACCGCTGAAAGAGCCGATAGCCTGGGGCGGGTCCATGGTCATGAACACCAAGGAAGAGCTGGAGCAGGCGTACGCCGAGCTGAAGAGCGAGACGTTCATCAAGTGAGCCCCTAGGTCGAAGTTGACGGACCTCTTCGGCAAATTTATTATCTCGAATCCTCCATGGCCGAGTTGCGCGGGGGTAGCCAAGCTTGGCCAACGGCGCAGGACTTAAGATTCTGTCCTTAGTGGTTCAAGGGTTCGAATCCCTTCCCCCGCACCATATTTCCAGGGCTATAGACAGTTTTTCGAAGAACGAACGTACGGCCCATCAATGCCGTTAAATAATATGCTCATCAGAACGCCAAGATGCTCTGAACCCTCTCAATAATTTGAAATGCTTTATTGATGCAACCGTTATACTGGTCTGAAATGAGCCTTGAAGACACGTCCTTCCTCTGGATCGTCCTCTTGATCATCATGAACATTTTCCTCATCATAACATTCAGGCGCATTCAATCATCGCTCTTTAGACGCAGGGACGGGGCTCTGGATTCACTGAGGCGGGTGGGCAATTATAATGAGCGTTCTTTTTCGTGGGCGAACGAATCGGGTCTGCCATTGGTGGTCGGATCGATGCTGATGTTCGACACATTCTTTCTGATATTCTCCCTATCTCTCGATGGCAATAGGTCCGGAACGGTGAACTGGTCATTATTGGCCGCCTTAACACTAGGTTTTTTCTCGATCATCTCGTTGGGATCATCGTACTCCAGGATAAATCTGAAACACATATACGTCTACGATCGAAATGGAATTCAGAGCTATTTTGCCGGGAGAAACGGACCCGAGGTAGGCGTTTTTTTGGAATGGCAGGGGATATCCAGTTTGAAGTTCATTAGAACATATCGAGTGCCATCAGCAATAGGCATTGAATTGATCGGCGGCAACGGCAAAATCGTTCTGCCAAACTACCTGAAGGGCCATCACGTGATACGATCGCATTTGATCAGGTTCTCCCACGACGAGGTACGGTCGGCGATCTCTGCGGAATATGGTGAATTCATAGAAAATGATGACGATTGATGCTCATATTCCGACGAATTTCCGTTTTAAATTACGAGCGCGTACCAATGATCGGTCATCCAGCAATCCCCCGCGCTCAAGGAACCGGGGAGTATGACGGGAAGCCCGCAAGGTCATTAACCGAATTTTAGGGTCCGATCGACCATGGATTGAACGCATGGGCATCCCCATCACTGGTGAGCGCGCGCTATCGCACGCGCATCAATGGTCTTTTCCGCCCCACTCGTCCAGGTCCGTTCTTAGCAAGATCATCTCCCCCGCGGTCCAAAGGTACGAATGCCCCCCGCCAATTTTCTGGATGGCAATGATAGATGACCGCCCCGCTCCTTTGGACCGGGCCTGAAAAGCTCGACAGCGAGAGAAAGAACCTCTGCTGACCGTTTTGATCCATTCTTTAAATATTTATTTTCACACCGATCCCGATCGAAGGAACGATTTTGCCTCGGCATACATGTGGTCGGCGACCTCTGTGGACACCCATCCGCTTTCAAGTTCGGTCAGTTCCAGCCCCATCTCCTTGGCGTACTCCTCGCACCTGACCTGAAAGTGTTCCTGATCTCCCAGGTTGGTCTGGATCTTCAAGCAATGCGTGTATCCAGCCATGTCGAACAGGAGCTTCATGTACTCCTTGGTGGTCATATCGATCCTATCCAGGCCTTTGAAGAGAGGGGATTGACCAAGGCACTCCTTCCAGCTGCAGGCGACAGCCGGCGTCAGGTACAGCATGCCAGTATGCTTTTTCATGAGGTCCAGGTATTTTTCGCTGCTGCCGAACGGAACGCATATGCAATCGTCGCACAGCTTGCCTTCCTTATCGGTGAACAGCGTCATGGGTATCGGCAGGTTCTCCTTGGCCCATTCCTGGACCCCTTCGAGACCGCGTCCACACAGTCCATAGTAAAGCGCAATACCCTCCGCGTGACCCGGGACCATAAGCATGAGCCTGCGTATCTCACTGCCGAGGTCCTTGGGCTCCGAGTGCAAACCGAGGTCCATCATCCAGATGATGACGTTGAACCCATCCCTCGGCACCCCCGCATCCTCGTTGAAGAAGTCCTCCTCGGAAATTTGCGTGAACTCCACATTCCTCGTCCTGAGCTTGGGTATGAGGGTATCCGTGTTCCTGTTCGTCAGGAGGAATATCCTTTTCTTATCCGGGTCCGTGGTCAGATTGTATACCATCTCATCCTCGAGCAGGGGGCAGACCATCATCATGAGCCTGCCAGATACCACCTTGCCTTCTAACTCCATCTATACCATCCTTCTTTTTCGATCGAAACGCAAAGAATTAGATGCAGTGGTCCTCCCTAAACATTTTGGTCATGCTTAAGACAATAACGTTCGGTTACGCGTCTTTACACGATCAGACCTTCAGCGCCTGCAATGAAGCGACCTTCATCAGTTCAGGCCAGTTCGCCAAGGTCTCCACGCAGCCATCGGTCCTATTGACCACGCCCATGGCGACGACCCCCAGGCCATCCGCGAACTTAAGCCCGTCCTTGATCTCCCTAAGACAGCCCACCCCGATGATGGCGCGGGGCTTGTATTTCTTGACCATGCGTCCGATGAACGTGGAACCGGGAACGATGAAAACCCTGTACCCCATCTCCTCAAGCTCTGTTACGGACCGATCGAGCTCGCATTTTCCGCAATGCTTGCAAAACAGCCCCTCCTCGCTCAGGCTGGCGGGGCATTCCAAAGACCTAAGGCAATGAGGCAAGAAGATGGCACGGTCCTTTATTTCGGTCTTAGCGAAATCCCCCTCGCTCATTTTGTTGTGCAATTGGATGAAAAATATCGTGAGAGCGGCTTCCTTCAATCCAAAGGGCGCGCAGATGTTTTTGATGGTGCCTTCAATGTAAGCAAAACCGGCGCGTATAAGCCTGGGAAAATAGAACTTCCCTTGCTTTATCGATAGGAAGACAACGCCCACGACTATGAACGCGAACAGTAAGAACAGCAACAGTAAGAGGATCAGCCCCCCGCCCAACAGCATTAATGCATGGGCTCCGGGCTGTGATTCCAATACCATGAACGCAAAAGAATGCAGGTGGTTTATTATCTTATCCCATCCTATCGACGGCTTCATCGAACGGCATTCAATTTGTCACGTGGCATAATAATATTAATATTGTAATATATATTCTGGTCTCTCATGGGAACGCGTGAAATAGGAAGCGGCATCATCCGGCATCCTATGGCCGCCGCGGTCCGGTCCGAAAGATCGGAGATCACTTCGACATATTGCGTAATAATTTGAGAACATGGCCGCCCCGGATCTCAACTCCCACCGATCTAAGGTGCTTCCTCATGCTCATCGACTCCCTGAGCGAGGGCGCCCGTCCCTCCATCAGCTTTTCCAGCCCCCCTCTCTCCGTTCGCATCCAGTCATATCTCCTGAGCACTCTTTCCGAGTAGCGTTCTAGATCGTCCCAATTCTCAAGGAGCATCTCCCCACATTGCATAGCATACAGATTGCCATCCGAAGCCAGCGGGGCCACCGCCCCAATGCTCTCCCCTATTCCAACTATCTTCATATCTTTCACGAACGGCTGCGAGAAGAACGGCGCCGTCAATCTAACGCTGCTATGGCATTTGCATAGGAAATGGACGGATAGGTCCTGACCATCATTGTTCTTCAACGGTCGAAAGGACCGAACGTCGGACTTGAGGCTTCCGAACCCGATATGGTATTCATCCCCACCGAGTGGAAAGCACCATTCATAGCCTACGGACGAGGTTCTGAACCAAAAGCCAAGCGGGTCCGCGCTCCTCACTTTGTATTGGGTGCATTCAGCGACGTAATCGTCCTTGATGGGGGGAAGATACGCTCGGGCAACTCCGGTGGCGTCGATGACCCGATCATACTTGGCCAGGTCGATATCGCCTTGCTTGATCTCCGCATCCCCTATCATCTCCCTGATCAAGGCGGGTTTGTTCATGGTCAGCATGTCCGAACGGATATCGATACCATCGATCGATATCGTTCCAGATCTCTGAAGTTCGAAACGCTCGGGCTCGGTAACCCTTGCGAGCAGACCATAGGTTTCCGCCAGTGGGGCGAATCCCCAGGCGCACGGTCTACACCCGCATGCATTGGTCTTCTTGGCGTCGTAAAGATCGATGCTCTTGAACCCGTCATTCACCAAACGCCTGAACAGGTAGGCACCGGACATTCCCGCGCCCGCAATGGCGATCCTCATCTAGATGTCTCCCTCGTCAATGGTTCGGAAATGTGCCATGTATGATAAGGACATTCGGGTG
>JAAYDU010000068.1 GCA_012729095.1 Methanobacteriota archaeon
GCAGCCTTGGCCGTCCCGCTGGTCTCGGTGCCATCCTCCACATTCTTCTTAACGGTCTTCTTGGCAGCCGGTTTCTTGGCCGTCTTCTTAACGGTCTTCTTCGCAGCGGGCTTCTTTCCCCCCTCATCCTCTTTCTTGGCCCTCTTTCCGGTGGGGCAGTCCATGTTGGCACAGAACTGCCAGCCTCCGCGCCCCTTTATCCTAAGCACGGGAGCGCCGCACTCCGGGCATTTCTCATCAAGGAACTCCAGGGTTCCGAACTGCGGCAGAGGATATGTCCGCTTGCACTCGGGATAGCCAGAGCAGCCTATGAAACGCTTGCCCGCTCTGGAGTAGAGCACGCGCAGTTCCTTGCCGCACTCAGGGCAGGTTCCGGCGGAATCCTTGCCCTGATTGCTCTGGCAATCAGGATCTATGCACTGGACCTTCACCGGGAAGCCGCGGCGTATGACCTTGACCATGGGAAGTCCACAGGCCTCGCACACCTCCTCGCTTGGCTGCACCAGGGCGCCGCCTGGCTTGGGATAGGTGACGTCGCAGTCCGGATAACCGGAACAGCCGATGAACTCGCTCCCCTTGCGTGAACGGACGATATGCAGGTCCTTGCCGCACTTCGGGCACTTGCCGATGAAGCGCTGTTCCTGCAAGGCGCTCCTTATCTCGTCCCCTATCTCCTTGCGGTTCTTGGTCATGACCTCCACTATGTTCAGCAGCATGGCCTGGGATTCCTCGACAACTTCCGCCAGGGAAGATTCGCCGTTGGCTATGGAGTCCATGTCCTTTTCCAGCTGGGCGGTCATCCTGCTTTCCGTTACGATCTTGGCGTGCCTCTCCAGGGCGTTCACCACGGCCAGGCCGCTGAGGGTGGGGACCAGGTCGTTGCCGTTCACGTACTTGCGGTCGTACAGCTTCTGGATGATGTCATGCCTGGTGCTCTTGGTCCCCAGGCCGAGCCTTTCCATCTGCTGGAGCAGCGATCCCTGGGAGTATCTCGAGGGCGGTCTCGTCTCGTTCCTGTCGTTGCGCACCTCCCTGACATCCAACGCGTCCCCGTTGGACAGCTCGGGCAGGATCACCTCGTTCACCCTCCAGTAAGGGTAGTACTTGCGCCAGCCCGGCGAAAGCAGGCGATAGCCCTCGGCCCGGAACGGCTCCCCTCCCAGTTCCAGGTCGCATCTTGTGGATTCCGAACGGGCGGACGGCGCCAGCGTGGCGAGGAAGCGCCTGGTCACCAGCTCGTAGATGGTCCACTTGTTTCCCTTCAGGTTCTTCTTGGTGGCCGCCTCCGTGGGGTAGATAGGAGGATGGTCAGTGGTCTCCACGCGTCCGCGCGACGGCCGGATGTGCTCCTGTGACAGGACCTCCTCCGCCTCCTTTCCCAGGTCCGACTTCCTAAGCTTCTCCAGTATGTTCTTCAGTCCCAAGGACCGCGGATAGACGGTATTGTCCGTCCTGGGGTAGGATATGTAACCGGAGGTGTACAGGTCCTCGGCCACTTTCATGGCCAGGGACGGTGACAGGCCGAGCTTGTTGGCCTCGCTCAGCATGGTTGTGGTATTGAACGGTGCGGGGGGATACTCGTCCTTCTCCTTGCGTTCCATTCCCATGACCTTGCCCTTGCCACAATCGGCCCTCTTGCGCACGGCCTCGGCCTTCGCCTCATCCTTGAACGGGTTGGCGATGTGGTTTCCGAAGAACTCCTGCCCCTTCTCCATCTTGGCCGTGACGGTCCAGTAGGGTTCAGGGACGAACTCCACGATCTCCTTGTGCCTGTCCACTATAAGCGTCAAAGTGGGGCTCTGCACCCTCCCCACGGAAAGGAAGTTGTTGCCCATCTGTCCGCTGGCCAGGGATATGAAGCGGGTGAGCACCGCTCCCCAGGCCAGGTCCACGACCTGCCTGGTCTCGGCCGATTCCGCCAACCGGTGGTCAGGATCGGTCAGCTCCTGGAAGGCCCTCTCTATCTCGTACTTGGTAAGGGCGCTGAAGCGCACCCTTCTCACGGAACGTGGCGTTTTGTCCAGAAGTGACACGGTCTCCAGCCCGATAAGCTCCCCTTCCCGGTCGAAGTCGGTGGCGATTATCACCTCTTCGCATTCCGCGGCTATTTCGCTGAGCGTGTTCAGGATGTTGAGGGCCGTAACCCTCTTGGCCGGTTGGGTCTTGACCAGATCGACCGGGTCCACCTTGGACCAGTCGTTCAGCTCCGGGGGATAGTCCAGCTCTATGATGTGGCCACGAAGGCCCACCACGAAGTATTCGTCCCCGTCCCTCTCGAAATTGAACACCTGAACCCCGCGAACGCTCTTGCGCTTGGCCCCGCCGTCGGAAAGTATGACGGCCACTCGCGCCGCGGCATTGGACTTCTCGGAGATGACCAGTCTCTTCATCGGAGGGCATCAAGAGTTAGCCTTTAAAAAGGTTATCTGCCCCCGCTCGCATAGGGACCGCCCATCAATCATCGTGTATGTGGGCATGGACCGAATCCTCGCCCAGGCTCACTGGCGTCCGGTGCAGGGTGCGATGCGTCACGCCCTTGACGCTGCCAAGTTCGTCAGACAATTGTCTGACCTCCTTTACCGTGCCGTTCACTATGAGCACCTCCAAACACTGTTCTATGTCCAGGTGCACGTGTATCGAGGATAGGATATGCTTGTGATGCTGATGCTGAATGTCCATAAGGTGCTCCTTCACCCCTCCCTTGTGATGGCTGTAGAAGAGGGTGATGGTGCCGAACACGATGGCGTTCTCGTCCTCCTTGAGTATCTCCTTGGCAAGGGCGCTGCGGATCAGGTCCCTGATAGCCTCGGAGCGGGTGATGTACCCCTTTCGGTCTATCAGCTTATCGAAGTCCTCTAAAAGGTCCGGTTCCAGTGAGACGCCTATCCTGGTGACATTGTCCATAAGCTCCGCTTGGTATTAACCTAATGATTATTAATGCTATTCAGCGATTCGATGGACCATCAGGGAGTTGGCCATTCTGAAGGATGAAACGAACGGGACCGGGCTTCTCAAAGCATTGAACGACAGCTTCAGGGACCTGTCCGGAGGCAGAACGGCGGTGCTCTTCTCCGGGGGCCTGGACAGCTCCCTCCTCGCGGCATTGGCCAGGCCTTTCTCCGATCTGCGCCTGTACACGGTGGGGTATCCCGGTTCCCATGACATCGAGGCCGGAAGCAGCGGTGCAAGGGAGCTCGGACTTCCCTGGGAACCCATCTTTTTGGACGATGACGCCCTTCGTTCCGCCGTCTCCTGTCTGCGCGACCGTTTCGGCATGAACGACCCGGTCTCCACGTCCTTCGAGGTCCCTCTGTACATTGCATGCACGAGTATAGCGGAGGCGGTCCTGCTGAGCGGCCAGGGTGCCGATGAGCTGTTCGGCGGCTACGCCCGCTACTCGCCCCTGTCCATTTCTGAACTGGGCGAGGCTAGGGAGAAGGACCTACGCCGGCTTCTGTCCGAGGGCCTTCCCCGCGAGGAAACGATCGCCAGGGACATGGGCAAGAAGCTATCGTGCCCGTATCTGCATCCCGGGGTCGTGGAGGTCGCGCTTTCAATACCGCCCGGGGAGCTTATCGGCGAGCTTGGCAACAAGCAACCCCTGCGTAGCTTGGCCCTGGGACTGGGACTGAGCTCGGCCAGGGCTCCCAAGAAGGCCGCCCAGTACGGGTCAGGGACCATGAAGGCCATGAAGCGCCTGGCCGCAGAGCGGGGAATGAGGGTCGGAACGTGGGCGATGGAGGTCAAGGGATGAGCTCCGCCCTGCAGCAGGACCTGGACTGGCTCTACTCGCTGGAAAGCACGGGCATTAAGCTGGGGCTGTCCAACGTCCGCCTGCTCCTGGGAATGCTGGGGGATCCCCAGGAACGCTTCGGCACGGTCCACGTCGCCGGTTCCAACGGCAAGGGTTCCGTATCGGCCATGGGCGCCTCCATATTCCGCCGCGCCGGTTTCCGCACCGGGCTGTACACCTCTCCCCACCTGGTCCGTTTCACGGAGAGGATGACCGTGGACGGCAGGGAGATCTCCGAACGATGCCTAGGTAGGTACGTGTCGGAGATGCGCGAGCTTTACGATGCTGGACCCTTCCCCAGGCCGCTGACGTTCTTCGAGATCACCACAGCCATGGCCTTCCTGCATTTCAGCGAGAGCGGGGTCGAGGAGGCCGTGATCGAGGTGGGTATGGGCGGCCGCTTGGACGCCACGAACGTGGTCCGCCCCCGCTGCTGCGTCATCACCCCGGTAAGCATGGAGCACAGCTACTATCTAGGGGACACTCTCGGCAAGATAGCTTACGAGAAGGCGTCGATCATCAAGGAAGGCGTTCCCTCCATCTGCTCGCCCCAATCGCCGGAGGCGATGCGCGTCATATCCTGGATGGCCGATTGCAGGGACTCTGACCTGAGATCCCTGGGAAGGGACTTTCGGGCCGAATGCGTCTCCAGGGACATGGAAGGGGTGACTTTGAGATCGAGCTCGCTGGGAGAGGACGTGCATCTGGGCATGCTGGGCGGGTACCAGTGCCAGAACGCCGCGGTGGCCGCCGAGATGGCGATGACCGTCGGGAAGACGATACCAATATCCAGGGAGAGCATACTGAAGGGGTTGGCCGATGCCAGGTGGCCGGGGCGGCTGGACCTGGTGCGCCGTTCGCCGCTCACGGTCATGGACGTCACCCACACACCGGAAGGGGCCAGGGCCGTAGCATCAGAGCTGGACGTGTTCCCGGGAAGCCCAAGGGTGTTGGTCGTGGGCATGCTGCGGGACAAGGACGCCCGTGGGGCAATGCGACATCTGGCGCCCCTGTTCGATCACGTTATATGCACCAGCCCGTCATCCCCCCGGGCATTGTCCTCCCGGGAGATGTGCGTCGCCGCTCACGACCATAACAGGGACTGCAGGGCGGTGGAAGGGGTGGGAGCGGCCATGGATACCGCTGCATCGTTGGCGGGAAGCGAAGGGTTCGTGATGGTCAGCGGCTCCCTGTACACCATTGGGGAAGCAATGAGGCATTTGAGGGTGAACGATGGACCTTAAGTGGTTGTTGGACAGCATGCGCGGGTCGATCAAGGGCATGGCCTTCCCCGGCCTCATCGATGAGGAGGACACCTGGTGGGAGAAGGACCCCTTCCACATCATGGTGGCGACCGTGCTCTCCCAGAGGACGCGGGACCTGAACACCTTCCACGCCTCGTCCAACCTGTTCCGCCGTTTCAACACCCCCGAGGATATGGCCGCGGCGGACATAGACGAGCTGGAATCCCTGGTGCGTCCGGTGGGCTTCTATCGCGCGAAGGCCAAGGCCATCAAGGAGATCGCCCGGTTGGTGGTGGAGAACGGAGGCGTTCCCCGGGACATAGACAAGATGACCGAGTGGCCAATGGTGGGACGGAAAACTGCGAACTGCGTAATGACCTACGCGTTCAAGGAACCGGCCATTTGCGTGGACACCCACGTGCACCGCATCAGCAATCGTCTCGGATTGGTCGATTGCGCCACCCCAGACGAGACGGAGATGGCTCTCAGGAAGGTGTTCCCGAGGACCTTGTGGTGCGAGATCAACGGGACCATGGTGCGCTTCGGGCAGAAGATATGCCTTCCCCGCAACCCTCGCTGCTCCCAGTGCCCGGTTAGGAACGAATGCGCCTATCCTGACAAGAAATGAATCAGGTGCGCAACGTCTCATCGATCTTCTTGGACATCTCCCTTTCCAGCTGGATCTCCGCCTCCCACTGGTCAAGGCCGTCCATGGTCTCCTTCAAGGTCCTGAGGCAGTCAATGCATATCCACTTGCTACCGACCAGCCTCATCGGGAGCTTCCTGTAGCCTATGGCCCCGCAAAGGGCGCAAACATGCATCTCCTTGGTGCGATGCTCCGCATAGGCCTCCATCTTCTTCCCTTCGATGATGGACTCGATAGCCTCATTGTGCGGACCTTCCTCTGGCATGATGAACGGACTTCGTATTTCCCTAGGGCTATATCTAGGTTGCTTACTGCCAGCCTTCGTTCGTTGTCAGTGCCGTAAAGTAGGGATTGAATTAATATGGGTTGATGGATTGGCGTTAAGGATGCATGAAGTTTCTGTCATGGCCGGCATAGTGGAGAAGGTGCTCGCCGAGCTGGAGAAGCACGATGTGCTGAAGGTGGAGGAGGTGCAGCTAACCTTGGGAGAGCTCACGTTCCTCGGGGAGGAGCAGCTGCAGTTCGCCTACGAGATCATCACAAGGGACACGGCGCTGGAAGGTTCCGTTCTCGTGATCGTGCCGGAGGAGACCGAGCTGCAATGCCTGTCATGCGGTTACGTGGGTAAGGCGGACACGATCGGCGAGGAGTATCACATGGCCATGCCCTCCCTTACCTGTCCCAAGTGCAAGGGAAAGGTAAAGGTCCTCAAGGGACAATCATGCAGGGTTACGTCCATGAAGGTGATACAGGAATGATGGACCTCAGGTTCCGTGACGAGAGTACGGCCAGCAAGGTAATCTCCAAGCTGAGGGAGATGGACCTTGAGCTGCGCTTCATGCATGTTTGCGGCACGCACCAGGACACACTGGTGAAGTTCGGGCTGGAGAGGATGTTGAGCGAGGTGGGCATAACCATAGGCCAAGGTCCCGGTTGCCCCGTATGCGTGACCACCACCAAGGAGGTGGTGGAGGCCATAACGCTGGCAAGGTCAGGGGTCACCATCACCGTCTTCGGCGATATGATGGCCGTGCCCACGCCCGTCGGCTCGCTCGCGGACATCAAGGCGGAAGGAGCGGACGTGCGCGTCGTCTACTCGGTGGAGGACGCCCTTAGAATGAGCGCGGATGTGGAAAGAATGGTGTTCATGGCCATCGGGTTCGAGACCACCAGCCCTTCCACCGCCTACGCGCTTCTGAACGAACCGCCGAAGAACTTCAGCGTGCTGAGCTGCCACCGACTGCTGCCTCCCGCGCTCGTGGCGCTGTTCTCCATGGGTGAGGTGCGCATAGACGGTCTGATACAGCCTGGCCACGTGGCCACTATCACCGGTACCGAGATATTCGAACGCTTCGCCGGTCCGAAAGGCGTCCCCCAGGTGGTCACCGGCTTCGAGCCGCTGGACCTGCTCATGGGAGTGTACATGCTGGCCAAGCAGGTGAAGGAGGGCAGGAGCGAAGTGGAGAACGAGTACCCTCGCGTTGTCCGTCCGGAAGGGAATCCCAAGGCCAGGGAACTGCTCTCCCGGGCGTTCCGTCCCGTGGACAGGGCATGGAGGGGCTTCCCCGTGCTGCCGCTCAGCGCCCTGGAGGTGGCGGACGATCTGGCGGACCACAATGCCCGCCTGATATACGAGGACGTGCTGAGGGACGCACCCCAGGTCAAAGAGGACATGGGCGGCTGCCGCTGCGGCGAGGTTCTCCGTGGCATCATACGCTCGGAGGAATGCCCGGCGTTCGGCAAGGGCTGCTCGCCCAAGCGCCCCATGGGCCCCTGCATGGTGAGCCGCGAGGGGAGCTGCAACATCAGCTACCGTTATCGGGAGTGAGCGGAAGGTCGTTCCTCCGCGATCTCTGGACCATGGAGATGGACATTGCGATTATCCATGCTCCAAGGGCGTAGACCACCACTACCTCGACCAGATGGTGCTTTGCCAATCCCAGGCCGATCATAAACAGGCTGGACACGCTTAGGGCCACCGTGGCCAGGGTGGCGGCAAAGGCCAGTCGTGCTCTGTTCCAGTGAACGTACATCGGAATGGACATGGCCATCAGCCCGATCACGGTCAGGACGAAGAAGGCCCAGGCCAGCGCGTCGTGCAATGCCCGCTGCTCCATGGTGAACACCCCCAGCAGGAAAAGGCAGGTGCAGCCCGCCACCAGAATGGCCACGGACAGCTTGCCGAAAAAGCTCCAGTACAGGAACCGGAGAAGGGATAACGAGAAAGCGACGCCCATGGTCCCCATGACTATGACTGAAAGGTTGAAGAGCCAGGTATGAGGCGCGGTCGTCCCTAGCTCGCTCATAAGGTCCAGACCGAAACGCCAATCCGGATGGACCAGCAGGGAGATGCTGAACAGCACCTGAAATGACAACACGCCGACGATGCCGGCGGATGCCCCTATCACGACCAGCCTCTCCTCGTCCATGCCTTTTGAATACCGTTGGGGTTTATCTATACTTCATCGGGCCTTGCGTTTTATGAGGTACAGCGCATAATTCTTCTATGTGTAATCATTAACTGCAAAGGGGAAGCGAACCATGTATGCCATAGAGGTCAAGGACCTTATCAAGAACTACGGCTCCTTCCAGGCGCTGAAGGGCATATCCTTCAACGTGAAGGAGGGCGAGGTCTACGGGCTGATAGGCCCCAACGGGGCCGGCAAGACCACTGCGTTGCGAATACTGTCCACGTTGCTGGAGGTTACCAGCGGAAGCATACGCATACAGGGAATAGACCTCAGAGAGAGACCGGAGGAGGTGCGCCGGGTGATCAGCTACCTGCCGGAGGACGCCGGTGCCTACAAGCATCTGAAGGGACGGGAGTACCTGAAGTTCATAGCACAGTTCTTCGCCGATGGCGAGGGGGCCAAGGTACTGGTCGACCGGGGCCTGGAGATAGCCAACCTGGGCGAGAGGATAGACGATAAGGTGGAAACGTACAGCAAGGGAATGGCCAGGAGATTGCTGGTCGCCCGGGCGCTGATGATCAGGCCCAAGCTGGCCATACTTGACGAGCTGACCTCCGGGTTGGACGTGCTGAACGCCCAGGAGATCAGGAAGACCGTCAAAAGTTACGCCGGCCAGGGGACCACGGTGCTCCTGTCCTCTCACAACATGCTCGAGGTGGAGCTGCTCTGCGACCGCATCGCCCTAGTGAACGACGGGCTAATCGTCGCCGAGGGAACGCCCTCCGACCTCAAGCATAGGTACGAGGCGCAGAACGTGGAAGAGGTCTTCGTCAAGGTGGTGCAGCGATGAGCAGCCTTTCCAAGATAATCAGGAAGGAGGTCAAGGAGCTGCTGACCCCGGCCACGCTCATCCCCATCATAGTCATCGCCGTGCTGTTCGGGTCCCTGGGCGGCGTGTTCGGGGGCATCGACGAGGCCATGGAGGAGGCTCCCAGGGTGGCCATTATCGATCAGGATGGGGGCTTGATGTCCCAGGTGGCCGTGGCGGTCATCAACTTCAGCGCGGAGATCGTCTACGACGGGGACGACGTGCAGGAGGCACTCAACGCCTTGGATGAGCAGGACGGGGTTTCCCTGTTCATCATTCCCAGCAACTTCACCGCCGATATAATGAGCGACAGGCCTGGAACCATCGAGGCGGTTTGGATCATGAAGGGGGCGGGAATAATGGACTCCTTGCCTGGCGCCTCGGTGGAATCCGTACTCATGGGAGTGGACCATGCCATATCGTTCGCGCTCATAGAGAACAACATAACCGACAACGCCTCGCTCATACTCGGCCCGACCCAGCTGACCGAATCCACGGTGTTCAAGGGCAAGACCATGGAGGGGATCTCCCCGATCCTCATCTCCAGCATGATGTCCTCCCAGTCTTTCGTCATGCCCCTGATAGTGATGATGGTGATCATCTACGCCGGCAGCATAGTGATATCCTCCATGGGCACGGAGAAGGAGAACAAGACCCTGGAAACGCTGCTCACCATGCCTGTGAGCCGGACCTCCATAGTGTTCGGCAAGCTGGTCGGAGCGGCCATAGTCGGGCTGCTCATGGCCGTCATATACATGTTGGGCATGAGCTACTACATGGACTCCCTCATGGGCACCGCGTCCTTCGACATGGAGCAGTACGGCCTGGCCCTGGGCATCACCGATTACGCGCTGGTCGGCATCTCGCTCTTCGCCGCCCTGGTGTTCGCCCTGGCCCTGTGCATGATACTGGGCATATTCACCAAGAACTACAAGGCCGCCCAGACCATGACCATGCCTGTCACGTTTTTGGCCATGATACCCATGTTCGTGACCATGTTCACCGACTTCGACACGCTGCCGATGGCGGCCAAGGTAATGGTGTTCGCCATCCCGTTCTCGCACCCTATGATCGCCATGCGCGCGCTGATGTTCGACGATTACGTGCTGGTGCTCTCCGGGATAGCCTACTCTTCCGTCGCCGCCCTGCTGGTCATGTTCGCCGCGGTCACGCTGTTCAAGAAGGATATCTTGCTTACGGGCAAGGTGTCCAACTCGGACAGGAAGAGCAAGGTCCCGCTCGTGGCACTGCTTCAGACCATCGCCAGGAAGCGCAGGAAGTGAAAACCCCTTACCCGCCCCCATTTTTTTCGACAGGGAACGAAAAGCCCCCGCTCACTGCATGGATATGGGCGGAAGCTCCCGGTGGACTATCTCCACCTTCAGCTTCTTGTCCCCGGCCCTGAGCGTCTTCAGCTCCATCAGCACCTTCTTGGCCGCGTCCTTGTGGATCTCGAACTCCGTGCGATCATCGAACATGTTGATATTCCCAATGGCGAGCTCGGGCACCCTCATCTTGCGGTTGAGAAGCTCCAGCAGGGTGGATCGCTCCACAGGTTCCGAGTCCCCGGCCACCACCTTGAAGAGCACCATGCCGAACAGGTCCGCCTGGTCCTCGAAGTCCATCACCCTGCGGATGATGTCCTTGCGGCCGCTCTCCGGAACGTCCTCCTTGGATATCTCGGTCACACCGAACTCGTTGATCTTCTTGAGCAGGTGCACCTCCTTGGAGGTGATGAACGTGATGGCTATGCCTTCCTTGCCGGCGCGCCCGGTCCTGCCTATGCGGTGCACGTACACCTCTGGGTCCTCGGGGATATCATAGTTGATGACGTGAGTGACGCCATCGATATCCAGTCCGCGGGCGGCCACGTCGGTGGCTATGAGCACGTCCGTCTTTCCCGAACGGAATTCGTTCAGCACCTTCTCGCGCTTGGCCTGCGTGAGGTCCCCGTGCAGCTCCCCCACCCGGTATCCGTAGGACGCCAGCCTCTTGGTGATTATGTCCACCATCACCTTGGTCTGCACGAACACCATTGCCTTGGGCCTGTAGGCGTCCAGTACGCGGCACAGGGCCCATATCTTGTTCTTGCGCTCGATGTTGAAGTAGACCTGCTTGGTGGTGGGGAGCACTATCTGCTCCTCCCCTATCATTATGGTCTCCGGGTCCACCATGTGGCGGGAGGCGATCTCCTTTATCGCTTCCGGTATCGTCGCCGAGAACAGAAGGGTCTGCCTCTGCTTCTTGACCTTGGACACTATGTACTCTATGTCCTCGATGAACCCCATGTCCAGCATGCGGTCCGCCTCGTCCAGCACCAGCACCTCTATCTCGCTCAGGGACAGCGTTCCGCGGCGCAGGTGATCGATGACGCGCCCGGGCGTTCCTACCACTATGTCCACACCCTTGCGGAAGGCGTCTATCTGATCGTCGATGGACTTACCGCCGTATACCGGAAGAACACGGACGTCGTCCATGTAGTATGAGAGCTTCTTCAGCTCGTTAGAGACCTGCGCCCCCAGTTCCCTGGTGGGAACGAGGATGAGCGAGAATGGCTTGACACCCTTCGTGAGGGATTCCAGTATAGGTATGCCGAAGGCGGCCGTCTTGCCGGTGCCGGTCTGCGCCTGGGCTATGACGTCCTTGCCCTTCATGGTAAGAGGTAATGTCTCCACCTGCACCGGGGTAGGTTCCAGGAACCCCATGCGCTCGATGGCTTTCATGATCTCCTCCCTGAGACCAAAATCTTGGAAACTTGACATCTTCATCACTTCAGTTGAATGGGCATAGCCCTTGTTGTATTAATCATTTGGAATCCTTCTTCGAAAGCTTGGACTCCATGGCCTGCACTATGGTCTCCAGGGTCTTCACCCGGGAGTAGTACTTGTCGTTGCTCTCCACTATGGTCCAAGGCGCGGCCTTGGTGCTGGTGCGGAAAAGCATCTCGTCCACCGCCCGCCCGTAGAAGTCCCACTTGTCCCGGTTCCGCCAATCGTCCTCGGTTATCTTCCACTGCTTCATGGGATCGATGTCCCTTTCCTGGAAGCGCTTCAGCTGCATATCCTTGTCGATCTCCAGCCATATCTTGACCAGCACGGTGCCGTTGTCCACCAGCATCTCTTCGAAGGCGTTGATCTCGTTGTACGCCCTCTTCCACTCCTCGGTGGAGCAGAAACCCTCGATGCGCTCTACGAGCACCCTTCCGTACCAGGAACGGTCGAATATGCGCATGTGCCCGGCCGGTGGGAGCTTCTGGTAGAAGCGCCAGAGGTAATGTCTTTCCTTCTCGTCGGACGTTGGGACGCCTATGGGAACGACCTCGTAGCCCCGGGGGTTGAGCTCGGCCGTCAGCCGCTGTATGGCCCCTCCCTTCCCTGCCGCGTCCCATCCCTCGAAGAGCACTATGGTAGGGATGTTCATCAGATTGAAGGTGCATTGCAGCTCTCCGACCCTCTTCTGTAACTTGTCCAGCTTGGACCTGTACTCGGACGTGGAAAGCTTCTTGCCGAGGTCCACGCCGCCGCGGGAGGAGTTGAACATCTGCCCCCCCTTGATGAGGGGATTGCTGTCCATGAACGTCTGGTTCCTCCCGCCCATCTTCATGAGGCCGTACTCCAGCATGCGGACGCTTGTGGTGAGTATCTTGGCGGAGGCGAACTTGTTGTCCTCCGCCTCCACTATGGTCCATGGCGCGTGCTCCCGGTCCGTGCTCTCTATCATCTCTTCGATCAGAGGCACCATCTTGTCGTACTTTCGGAAGAACTCCACGTCGGCTGTGCTTATGGCGCAGCGGTCCAGGTCCTGGTCACGGTATTTCTCCAGGCGTTTCTTGTGCTCCTTCTTGCCGATGTGCAGGAAGAACTTCATGATAAGGTAGCCGTCGTCGGAGAGCATCTCCTCGAACTCGGCTATCTCCCTCCAGGCCAGGCGGGCGTCGTCCTCCTTGCTCTCTACGGCCCTCGCCAATGATCTGAAGTACCAGGATCGGTCGAACACCGCGATACGTCCCCTGGCCGGTATGCGGACCATGAACCTCCAGAGGAAAGGCCTGAGCCTCTCCTCCTGGGTGGGAGCGGTTATTGGGTGTATCTGGAACCCTCTGGGGTCCAAGGGCAGGATGAACTTGTTGACCAGCTCGCTCATGCCTACGGTGTCCCATCCCTCGAAAACCACGATGATCGGCATTCCGGCGTCACGGGCCCGTCTCTGCAGCTCGCCCAAGCCCTCCTTGAGCTCCGGAACCACCCTGTCGTACTCCTTCTGGTTCAGCTTCTTTCCAGGGTCAACGTGCTCGAACATCTCCTTTGGGGAATGGCAAAGGGGGATAGATAACGCTTGGCTCGGCGAAAGGCATATGAGCGTTCAGGGCTTGACTCCGTACATGGGCAACCTGAACGTGGCGGCGGTGGGCACCTTGGGGTACGCCAAGGACCTTGGGAAGAAAGGTACCGTCAGCGACATCACCATCTACGACATCAAGAAGGGCCAGGACACCGTCAGCATCCTGGAGCCCAGCAAGTACCCGGAGCGCATAAACTCCCTCTACTTCTGTGTGAACCTGGCGGAGATGGCCGTCGTGGTCGTGGACGAGATCAATGCCGCCTTCGGGGAGACGCTGCTCATGCTCGACAGCGCCAACGTCAAGCGCGGCGTGTTCATACTGAGGAACTACCTCACGCCCGACCTCATCGCCCCCCTGATCAAGGACACGGTCCTGGTGAACTACACTTACATGGCCGACGACCCCATACAGCTGCGGGAGTTCCTGCTGGGCGAGGCTTCGAAGGTAGAGGCGCAGGGCGAGGGAAAGGGAATAGTTCCCATAGACCACCACTTCAACGTAAAGGGCGTTGGCACGGTCATACTCGGTTACGTTGCGAAAGGCATCGTCAACCGCCACGACAGCCTGAAGGTGCTGCCGACCGAGCGCACCGCGCTGGTCCGTTCCATACAGAAGCACGACGACGATTTCGACGTCGCCTGCAAGGGCGACCGGGTAGGCCTGGCCCTGAAAGGTGTCGATGCCGAGGACCTGGACCGCGGTTACGTCCTGACCAACGACCCGGAGATGAAGGTGGTGTCCGAACTCAACGTCCGTCTGGACCTGGTCAAGTACTGGCAATCCCCGATCAAGGAGGGCATGGTCATGCACCTGGGTCACTGGATGCAGTTCCTTCCCTGCCGGGTGACGGCCGTGAGCGGCGACGCCCGTTCCCCCACGGTCGCCCTTTCCCTGGAGAAGCCCCTCATAACCGGCCCTGGCTCAAGGGCCGTCATGCACTACCTGGAGGGCGGCAAGCTGCGCATCGTGGGCACGGTGGACCTCTAACCCATGCCGAAAGCCGCCCGGTGCAGGATGTCCGCCGTGGCGCTCAGGGCCCTCCCGGCATCCTTCAGGTGATGGTATATCTCCCTCTTCTTCAGCACCATCATGTGGTCCGGGAGCAGGAACACCTCCTTCATTCCGAGCACGTACGTTTCCTCTATACTGTTCTCCTCCTCCCGCATCCTTTCAATGAGACTGTCGGTCCTCTCCAGCCCCTTGCCGAGGGCCTTGACCCCTTCCACCACCTCTCGGGTCCCTATCAGCAGGTGCTCGGCCATGTCCAGCATGCAGCGGTCCGGCTCGACGCCGAAGGCGTCCATTTCCAGCAACGTCGTCCTGGCGAAGTTCAAGACAGTTTCCAGCTGCCTCGACATTGTGTACATGTCCTGCCGGTCGAAGGGAGTGGAGAACGCCTCCCCCAGCTTCCTCTCCATATCGTGGCGGAACACGTCCGTGCGCCGGTCAAGGTCGGTAAGCGAGCTCAGGTGATGGTCCCTCTCCCCCTGCATGGCGGCTCGCAGCAGCCCCACCCCTTCGGCGGTCATCTCGGCCTGATGCACGAGCATGGCGTTGAGGTCGTACCTCGGGGGGAACAATCCATCCAGCAGACCCTTCTTCTCTTTCATATCATACCTCCAACATGGCTCTGAGCAGTACCACCATAAGCGCGGACAGCAGCGCGGCCGCGGGTATGGTCAGGAACCACGATACGATAAGGTCCTTGCCCACCCTCCAGTGCACGAGCCGGTGGTTCTCGGCGGTGCCCACTCCCATCACCCCGGCCGTTACCACCTGGGTGGATGACACCGGAGCGCCCAGGAAGGTGGCGAAGATCACCGTCAGGGAGGAGTTGGCCTGGGCCACCAGGGCATGCACCGGACCTATCTTGAAGATCTTGCGCCCGACCGTCCTCATTATACGATACCCGCCCCCCAGCGTCCCCATGGCCATGGCCGCGGCGCAGGCCGCCCGCACCCAAAGGGGCACTTCAAAGGTGGGGGATCCCATGGCCACCAGCAGCAGCGCCACCAGGGCCATCTGCTTCTGCGCGTCATTGGCGCCGTGGGCAAGCGTCTGCACCCCGGTGGTGAACCACTGCAACCTGTTCATGGACCGGTTCACGCTGACCGATGCCCTGCGCAACAGCAGCCTGGCCAGCTTCATGAGTATGAACGATCCGCCGAATCCCAGAATCACCGAGGCCAGCAGGAAGGCCAGGACCTTGGCCACCCCTGTCAAATGCCCGCATAGGAGCTCCCCCCATCCCCAGTTAACCCCGGGCATCCCTTGGAAGGCGATGCCGACCCCGACAAGCCCGCCTATCAGGGCGTGTGTGGAGGAGGAGGGTATGCCGTAGTACCAGGTGATGGCGTTCCAGAGGTTGGCCGCGGCCACCGCGGAGAATATGGACATCCCCACAGGGCTGGCCACGTCGCTGCTGAGCACCCCCTGCAGCGTCAGCACGACCGCGCTGCCCCCTATCATGG
Organism: Methanobacteriota archaeon; assembly: GCA_012729095.1. Lineage (GTDB taxonomy): Archaea > Thermoplasmatota > Thermoplasmata > Methanomassiliicoccales > UBA472 > UBA472. The sequence goes on from JAAYDU010000068.1 coordinate 15,776, forward strand.
CCCCTATGAAATTGCTGGTGGCCGCGGTGAGCAGCGCACCCTTCACAGAGGCGGCGCCCGACGATACAATGGTGGCCACGTCAGCCCCCGCGTCGTTGTACCCGTTGGTGAAGGCGAAGAGCAGGGACAGCACGATCCCGCCGATGGCCACGATGGACAGGGCGTCCATGGCCTCAGAGCCATCCCCTGCGGCGGAAGTGCAGCCGCACGGTTCCGGTGGCTATCATGGTCAGCGTCTTCAATATACCGTCCACGCGGTCGCTGACCGTTGACATGCAGGCGTCGGCAGGTTCGGACAGCATATCGGCGTACGTCGCCGCAACACACGCTTCGGTGCGGTCCATCGGCGATAGGGAGGTGGAGAACGGGCCTCCGTCGCTGACGTAGGCTATGGGGCCGGGCGGCATGCCTGCCCTCTTGGCGTGACGCCTCTTCGTGAAGCGATCGCTGGACATCTCCATTGGCTCACTTTTTAGGCCTGAGGCTTAGCGAGGCGGAGTTGATGCAGTAACGGAGACCGGTCGGCTTCGGGCCATCCTCGAACACGTGGCCCAGATGTCCTCCGCAATCCGGGCAAAGCACTTCCGTGCGCAACATGCCGTGGCTGCGGTCCGACCGCTCCTCTAGCTCACCGGCGGACCGGCTGAAGCTTGGCCACCCGGAACCGGAATCGAACTTGTCGTCCGAGAGGAAAAGCTCCTTCCCACAGCCCGCGCAGACATAGGTCCCGGGGTCCTTGCATCCATTATACTTCCCGGTGAAGGGGGCCTCGGTGCCCTTTTCCCTGAGCACGCGGTACCGCTCAGGGTCCAGCTCCTTTCTCCATTCCTCATCGCTCTTGACGACCTTTCTTACCATGGGAACCCCGCCGATATATTGTCGGCCATGTTTATTTCCCTTGCTGCCTGGATAAAATAATATTCCAGGTGAGCATTGGATGCGACGTGTCATCGTACGCCGCCTTCAGGGAGACCCAGTACCTGCGCGCCTGGTGGTTCGTCCTGCTGATCTCGTCTATAACCGTTCTGCCCTGGTGGGGAGCGATATCCCAACTGGTGCTCGGTGAACCATGGGGGAACAACCCGGCATCCGACGGTTTCATGCTATTCTTCCTGGTGCTGTTCGGGGTTCTATTCCCGGCCTTCCTGTTCTACATCCATCTGACAGTAGAGGTCTCAGACGCCGTGTACATACGCTTCACGCCCTTCATGCTCAAGCCCCGGACCATCCGCCCTCAGGACATATTCTCCCACCGCGCCGAGGAGTACGACCCCCTGGGGGAGTACGGCGGATGGGGCATCAAGGGATTCTCCTCCAATCGCGCCTACAACGTCAGCGGCAGAAAGGGCGTGCGCCTGGTGCTCCGGGACGGCAAAATGGTCATGATCGGTTCCCAGAGGGCAGAGGAGCTGAGCTCGGCCATCTCCGCCCTGGTCCGCACGTCGCCGCGGTCATGGACCCCGGTGCAGCGGATCTCCATGGAGGACCGGTGACCGGGCGGCATCCCGCATCGCTCTATTCGTTCCATTCCGCGTCTATGTTTATGGTTCCCACGTCGACCTCCAGGAACAGCTCTATGCTCCAGGCGTCCGGGTGGTTGTCGCTCATCAGGTGAACGTCCATGCCGCTGAAGCCCAGCAGCTCCGTCTCGACTTCACCAACGCCTGCATGCGAGGTGATCTCCGCGGAAACGTTCCCCGAGATGGTCAGCGTGAGGTACACGCTTCCCACGTCGGCGAAGCATTCAAAGGTCATGTTGCCATCGGGCGGGGAGGACTGCAACAGGTCCAGATGTATGCTTCCCGTGCCGGTCTCCGCGCTCACCACGACGCCCTCGCCGAATACGGCGGACCGGCCGTTCAGGTCTATCGAGCCCACGTCGGACACCAGGTCCAGGTCATCCATCACCATCGCCCCCTTTTCCAGGTGCATTTGCAGGCCGCCCACGTCGCTGCGTATCACCGCTCCTTTCAAAGAGGCGTTACCAGGCACGGTGACCACCACATCGCCCACGTCCACATCTATGTCCAGGTACGTCGGGACGGAACGGTCTATGGTCACCACGATGTTCGAATCGTCATAGATGACCGTCGGTCCGGTGGTCATATCCAGGGTAACGGTGACGGTGAGGTCGCCCCCGTCCATGTTGGTGCTCACCCCGTACCTGATGTCCGGGTACCCGGCAAGATACCCTGACCTGCCGTCCATGTTCAAGCTGACATCGACGCACCGGCCGTCCAGATCATCGAAGGACACCTCCACCTCGCATACCTCGGCCACCACCACCAGCTTCAAACCTTCCACGGCATCGTCGTCCTCGTAGCTCCATTCGTTCTCCCTTGAGAAATCTTCGAGCGGGGCGAAGGCCATCACAGCCACTACCACGGCGATGATGAGCACGATCCCCACCATGAGGACAACGGGGCCATCCTTGTCCTTCCAAAGGCTCATACGATCTCTATTTCCGTGGGTGATATAAACCGGTTGCCGCTCAGGCCTTGGTCACGTCCACCAGGGGGTCCAGCATCTCCACGGTGCGCTCCAGGAAGTCCATGTCCTCCAGGTGCAGGGTTATGGCCCTCTCCGGGCAGATATGGGCGCAGCGGGCGCATCCCTTGCACATGTCCTGGTCTATGCAGGCCTTCCCCTCCTTCAGGGATATGGCACTGACGTAGCATCCCTCCAGGCACTCTCCGCATCCGTTGCACTTGTCATGGTCCACCGTCAGATGCACCCCCGGCAGCCTCTTCATCTTGCCGGATATGCCCGGGTCAAGCTGGGGGAGCATCTTCCACAGGCAGCAGCAAGGGCAACAGTTGCAGATGGTCATCAGATCCTCCTTCGGCTTACCCGATGTCCACATGCTGTCCAGCTTGTTGCGCCCGATGAGATGCACGAGGCCGGCCTGCTCGCAACGGTCCAAATGGGCCAGGGCCTCCTCCTTGCTGACCGATCTCCCCAGGCGGGGATCTATGTTCAGGACGGCCTTGCCGAGGAAGATGCATCCCAGCTCCCGAGGGTAGTCCTGGCAGTGGGCGGAGGTGCGACAGATGCAGTAGTTCATGATGAAACGATGCCTGGACCTCTCGATGAAGTGCCGGATGATCTCCGATGGAAGGACGGTGTCCTCCCTTTCCGGGGCGGGAAGGTCCAGCGGTATGTCCCGCACCTTGAGGGAGGATTCCTTGGGAAGAACGTATATGTCGTCGCCGTCGAAGAAGGTCCTGTCCATGATCCGGCCGAGCAGAGGCCACCTGGTGAGCTTAGCGAGCGAGAAGCGGTAAGGGAAACCGCTCCTTATGACCCTGACGTACAGCATAGTAAGGCGCCCCAATGTACGACCTCGCTGCGGGAAAGGAGTTATCCATTATTCAACGCTTCGGCGCCTGAAGCCCTATCAAGCATTAATAACTGGAAAGGCCATGCCTGAACGACATGGAGATTGGTGAAGTCGCCAAGGCGCTGTCATCGGACACCCGCCTGAAGATACTGAAGCTCCTCGCCGAAGGGGAAGCCTCCGCGATCCACGTCTATAAGTTGTACAACGAGCAGTTCAGCGACCGGCGGGAAAGGGCCACTATCTATCGGGAGCTGGAAGTGCTCTACAAGGCCAACTTCCTGGTCAAGACCTATAGGGAGGAGAGCAAGGAGATAGTCTACAGGCTTGCTGCAAGGTCCATCAAGCTCGATCTAGTGATGCAGACCGCCTCGGCCGGTCCGTGACCACCACGCACATACCATCTCGTTGCACGATGTGACAACCCGATACGTTCTGGCGTAACAAGTCATTATACCTTATGAAAGAAATCTCACGTTCATCGGTAGCGGCTCGTTCCGCTACTCTGGAGGAAAAAACATGGTCGATGTGGAACTGACCTTCGGTGTCCCGGAAAAGGTCGCTGCCGAGGTGAAGAAGAAGTTCAAGAACGAGAAGGACGCGCTGCGCGTCTGCAAGGCGAACCCATCGTTCCCGCCTTACTACTCCGTCGGAGACCCCAGGGCCAAGCCCGAGAAGATCAAGGTCGACGGAAAGGAGTACTGGGTCTACCGCTGCTTCAAAGGTTGATCCATCCGTTCTTAGGCATCAAACCCCTTCCCATCCATAATTTTCAGAAAATTGTCAGAAACGAAACTTCGTGTCCGAACGGGATCCGTTGCACGCCAGGAGAACGGGTATCGCCCGCATGCAACTGGTTACACAGGCGCGTAACAAAGCCTTATGCTCCTATCGACTGTTAAATCGTTCAAGCGGCGAGAGCCGCGGCAAGGAGGAAAAAACATGGTCGATGTGGAACTGACCTTCGGCGTCCCGGACAAGGTAGCCGATGAGGTAAAGAAGAAGTTCAAGGATGAGAAGGACGCGCTGCGCGTCTGCAAGGCGAACCCATCGTTCCCGCCTTACTACTCCGTCGGAGACCCCAGGGCCAAGCCCGAGGAGATATCCGTCGACGGAAAGAAGTACTGGGTATACCGCTGCTACAAGGGCGACTGAGCCCCTCGTGACGCTTGACCCTTTAAACCTTTTCCTTTTTTCATCCTCATCGGACCGCCCGGGCGCGCCCTCGATATTTTGGACCGGCGTCCATGTGCGCGTCTCTAAAATGATGGACGCGATTCCGATGCGGGAATCTGGATACAGTTCCACGTAACAAACCCTTATACACCCGGACGGTCTCTCAGGGTCTGGTGGATCAACCCACCAAACGGAGGAAAATACATGGTTGATGTAGAACTGACCTTCGGCGTCCCGGACAAGGTAGCCGATGAGGTAAAGAAGAAGTTCAAGGATGAGAAGGACGCGCTGCGCGTGACCAAGGCGAACCCATCGTTCCCGCCTTACTACTCCGTCGGAGACCCCAGGGCCAAGCCCGAAGAGGTCACCGTCGACGGAAAGAAGTACTGGGTCTACCGCTGCTTCAAGGGCTGAAAGGTCCGCAACATTCTTTCTACCAAACCCCTTCCCCTTGCATGTTCTCCTTAGAATCCCTGATACGGGATTATCATTTTAATAATCCCCAACCTAGACCGGCTGAGAGTCGCACATGATATCACAATATGTCTTCGGCCCGGTCCCCTCCCGCCGCTTCGGCAGGTCTCTGGGCGTCAATCCGTTACCTCGCAAGACCTGCAACTATTCCTGCATCTACTGCCAGCTGGGGCGCACGCAACGCCTGCAGAGGGAAAGAAAGGTGTTCTTCCCGACCGATCTGGTGGTGGAGGACGTCAGGAAGGTGGTTGAGGACGAGGGCGACGGTATAGACTACATAACCTTCATGGGCGATGGGGAACCGACACTGGCAGCCAACCTGGGGGAGATGGCCGAAGGCGTGCGCACCTTCTGGAAAGGCAAGATGGCCCTGATCACGAACGGTTCCCTGTTCCACGATGAGGATGTGCGCCGTGCCGCCATGTTCTTCGACGTGGTGTCCCCGACCATCTCCGCGGGGGACGAACGCACATTCCGCCAGATGCATCGCCCGCTCCGCTCGTTGACCTTCGACAAGGTGATGGAGGGATTGGAGAAGCTCAGGAAGGAGTACAGTGGGGAGATCTGGGCGGAACTGATGCTGGTGGAAGGCGTGAACGATTCCCTCGCCTCCCTCCTCAACATAAGGAAGGTTCTGAGGGATGTCAGCCCGGACCGCCTTTACGTGGGGGTTCCCACCCGTCCCCCTGCCGAGAGCTGGGCGCTGCCCCCGTCCCGCTCCTCGCTGCGACAGGTGTTCGACGTGTTCCCGGAGGCGATCGACATGACCGAGCCGGAGGAAGGTCCTTTCCTGCGTAACGAGGAGGAGAGGGAGGCCGAGCTGATCGAGATAGCCAAGAACCACCCTCTGCGGGAGGACCAGGCCTTCGAGCTGCTCTCCCTGTCCCTGGGCCTGGAGGGGGCCAGGGATTCCATTCTGAGAATGGTTCAGGAGGGAAGGCTCGTATCCGTGGATTACGGCGGCACGACCTTCTACCGGGTGCCAATCGAGAGGAAGGAAGGTAACGAAGAGAACGGCGCCATCGATTGAATAGATTTTTAACGTTCTATTCAATGTCAATCGCATGGTGGAGGTCCGTCTGGTCCCCATGAACAGGGCCGAGTTCGAAGCCTTGAGGGCCGCCGGCGTCAAGAGGTACGCGGAGGAGAACGTCAAGGTCGGTTACTGGAGGCCCGGAGAGGCCCTGAAGCGTTCCGAGGCCACCCACGCCAACCTTCTTCCGGACGGGCTGCGCACGGAAGGGCATCACTTCTACAAGGCGGTGGACGCGGAGACCGAAGCACAGGTGGGCCACGTCTGGCTGAAGGTGGAACCGGGCGAGGAGCGCAAGGGTTTCATCTACGACGTTCTGATCGAGGAAGGGCAAAGGGGCAAAGGGTACGGAAAGGCCATGATGATCGCCCTGGAGGCTAGGGCCAGGCGCATGAAGGTCGGATCACTGGCACTTCACGTGTTCGCCTACAACGACGTGGCCAGGCGCCTCTACGATTCTTTGGGATACGAGATCAAGAGCCTTAACATGATGAAACGGGTCTGAGCCTCAAACTGGTTTCAGGTCCTTGAACTGCCACCCCATTATGGTCACGAACTCGTTCCACATGTCCTTGGAGCGGTCCTTGTAACTGGTGCCGAACATTCTCTGGCAATCGAAGTCCTTGGAATCGTCTATCATGGCCACGTGATCGTACCTCCAGCTCTCCATGAGCAGGTAGGAGATGAAGGCCGCGTACGGGTGGGTGGTGGGGTCGGCCCCGTCCACCGGAAGCGCTTCAGGTATCACATACTCCTTCTTGGTGTGGTTGAAAAGACCGTATCTAACTCCCATGGTTCTACCCTCCTTTGCCAATATCTCCTTCGTACCGTAAATACCATGGGCTACCTCAGTGTTAAATCCACCCCGGAACATGCTCAGTGCGATGCGCTGCACCCACTGCACAAAATGCTGCCAGGACACCCGCATGGAGCTGAGCGCGGCGGACATCGCCCGTCTGGTCCGCAGGGGATACGTTGACGGAAGCTTCTACCGGGTCGACCATGACGGCATCCCCCGCCTGGTGAACGTGGACGGATACTGCTTCTTCTTCGACCTGGGAAAGGGCCGTTGCCGGGAGTACGCTTCCAGACCGCTGGGGTGCGTCATTTACCCGATCAATCTGACCGAGGACGGGGAGGCGGTCATCGATGACGTGTGCCCGGAAGGAGAGAGCATTTCCCATGAAGAGCTGGTCGAAAAGGCGGCGCGCCTGCGAAAGCTCCTGCGAACCATCGATGCCGAGGCGGCAGTTCGGCGGCGATCCCGTGGGGGGCATCGCCTCTGTTAGGCGCGATCAAAAAGTGCCCGGCACGCCCCATCGCATTCGATGGGCATGCCGGGTATCGGTAGTTACGCGGAGCGGGTCGACCCCTCACTCCGTATCTTCCTCTTCAAGCTGTTTCATGCGCTTCCTCAGGTCCTCAAGCTCTAGCTCCAGGTCCTTGGCGCATTGCTCCAGGAAGCGGCGCTCCTCGGCGGGGTCCGGGCGGGGAGCGTACATCGGGGCTGGGACCATGGGTGCCGGCACGTATGCGGGATAGCCCCGTCCCCATCCGCGGCCCCATCCCCGTCCATAGCCCATTCCCGGGCCAGGGTTGACAAAGCCCGGCGCGTCGTATCCGGCGCAGTATCCTCTCCTCCTTCCAGTCAAAGGCCCCCATCCCGAGGGCCCCATTCCATCTCCTCTTGGCATTGTTGATCACTCCTTGTTTCTGCTCAATAGCGTCGGTACGGGTCAGGTTCGCAGTACTGGTCGATATAGGGATCGCCCCATGCACGGCCGCGCCCCCAGCCTCTTCCGAAACCCATTCTCATTCCTATTCCCATTCCGCGGCCGTATCTCAGGCCCCTTCCGAAGCCGAATCCGCGCCCGCGGCCTAGACCAAGGCCCCGGCCCATGAAACCGGGTGCGTTGAACCCGGCGCAGTAGCCCAGCCTTCGTCCGGTCATGGGCCCCCATCCTGAGGGCCCCATTCCATCTCCTCTTGGCATATGCCATCGCTCCATTCTCGTGTTCGATGGTCCTCTCATTACCGGTACTTGCCGATGTAGGTGGTGTGCTCACCCGATTCTATACGGATGGGCCTTCCGTTCACCAAGGCAGTGGCAACCTTGACCCTGGCCGATCGCAGGTCGCTCCAGAACGTCCTTCTGGATATGCCCATGCGGGCCGAGGCCTCCTCCTGGGACAGACCTTCTAGGTCCACCAGCCTAATGGCCTCCAGTTCGGCGTAGCTCAGCACCACCGGCGCGCTTGGGCCGTTGGCGGTGCCATGCGGACCAAAGTACGTCGCGGAGGGTACGTTCTCCACCCAACGGGGGCCTCTGCCTCTGCCTCTTCCCGGTGACGGGACCATCAATATTGCTCTAGGTCGCAACATATATAAATAATATTTGCAAAACTGAGCAATTTACCATCCCGCAAAACCCCTCCAACAGTCAGGCGTATCGAAGAAGCCCCCGTCGATCGACCTCCTGTCCGCGGCAAGGATGGGGGCTGTACGATCCCCGCCGGTTCACAGGTCCTTGATGGCCGCCCTGATGACCCTGGAGGCCAGGGCAGCGCAGTGCTCGCTCTCCAGCGGCAACCCGCCCAAGGCGCTTAGCACATCGTTCTGCCCGATCAGGGACGCCTCTTCCAGGGTCTTTCCGGTGACCATTACAGTGGCCATGCTGGCCGATGCTATGCTGGTGCCGCAGCCGTCAGTGGTGAAGCTCGCCTTCTCTATTATACCGTCCTTCACCCTGATCCACATGTTCATGGTATCCCCGCAGGGTCCGGTGACCGTACCGAAGCCGTCGGCGTCCTCCATCGGCCCGTGGTTCCGGGGGTTCATGAAGAAGTCTATGGTCGTCTCGGAGTACTCCTTGCGAGCGTCCTTCAGCACCAGGTCCTGAATGTCGTCGAACCTCGATGTCATGCTGATGTCCTCCAGCCTGCTTTCATGATGCCTCGGGTCCGAAGATGGTCGCAATGTGAATAAACTTAACGCCTTTAACCTTCGTCGCTCTCACTGGGCGCACGGACCGATGCCCGCGCTTCAGGGAATGGACGCCCGCCTTTGTGTCACACCCTTCGGCGGCCACTATCGTTTCCCATCATCTTTCGGATCTCGGCCCCTGTTCAATTCTCGGACCTTGTCCAGCTCGGACCATGCATCGTCCGTGCGCGTCGCGATGTCGCTCATGCTCGCCAACGCCTTTCTAAGTGCCAGCGTTCCATCTTCCTGGGGCAGTCCATCGGCGAGCTCAATGGCAGTGGCCACCGCCACCTTCATCTGATCTCTGAGCGCGGACAGTAGGTCCAGCTTGCCCTCCACCTGCCGATGGACCTTTTCATCCATGGCACGCTGCACCACCTGATCGGAAACGTCGCAGGCGAACAGCAACAGGAACTCAAGGGTGCCGTTGGAGTCGGTTATCGTGCCGATATGGCTGCTCGACCAGACCTGGGTCCCGTCCGGCCTGATGAAGGCGTGCTGTCTCGAATATGTCCGGGCGAAACCTTTCAGGATGCTGTCAATGGCGCCTGTGAAGGCCGCGCGGTCCTCCTTGTTGAGGGTCTCCGGAAGATATTTGAACACAAGGTCCTCGTCCGTAACGCCGAGCATCCTGCAAAGCTCGAAGTTGGCGAAACGGAATCTGAGCTTGGGGCCGAGTATGCCGATGCCCAGCGAGTCGGTCTCGAACACCTTCCGGAAGCGCTCCTCGCTCTTCTTCAAGGCCTCGTCCAGGGCCTTGCGGTTGAGGAGCTCCTGCTCCATGTCCATGACCTTCTTCTCCAGCTTGCGGCACAGGATCTCGTTGTACTCCTGCAGGACCTTGACATCGGTGACCTCTATGCAACTGCCCTTGTCCTTCTTCTTCTGCAGCACCTCCTTGAGGGAGATCACCAGGTCATCCGGCATCATCGGCTTTGTAAGGAAGCGGTCCGCTCCCAGGCCCAGTGCGAAATCCTCGTCATGGGAATGGGTCTAGGTGGCGGTGTAGAACACGAAAGGTATCTTGGATAGTTCCTCATCGCACATCCATATCTGGCACAGCTTGAAGCCGTCCATCACCGGCATCAGGATGTCCGACACGATTATGTCGGGGCGTTCCCTGCGGGCAACGTCCAGGGCATCCTGCCCGTTCGAAGCCTCAATGACCTCGAAATCATAGGCTTTCAGAACAACCTCCAGCATGTACAGGTTCTGTGGGTTGTCATCAACGATCAGCACTTTGGTCATCGATCATCATCCTCTTTCTGGGTGGGTTCGAACCATTCCCGTATCTCATCGGCGAAGGAACGGGGATCGATCGGTTTCTCGATATACCCGTTGCATCCAGCTGCCATGGCCTTCTCCCGGTCCCCCGGCATGGCGTACGAGGTAAGGGCGACTATGGGGGTGCGCTGCGTCAACGACCTCTGCCGCAACTCCTTGGCCGTGGCATAGCCGTCCATCACCGGCAGCTGTATGTCCATGAGTATCATGTCCGGACGAACGGTCTCCGCCATCTCCAGACCTTCACGGCCATCCACGGCCCTTATCACCGAGTACCCTTTGGCCTTCAGGATGAAATCGACCAGATAGAAGTTCTGATCGTTGTCCTCGATGTACAAGATCTTCGTCGGCCTCATGGGAACTCTCTCCTTCCACGATTTTGTTTTGACATCATAAAGCATCCCCTTCCTTTTCAGGTTCAAACAAGGGAAGGAGGACGATGAACTCCGAACCCTCTCCCAGAACGCTTCTCACGGATATGCTGCCGTCCATCAGCTCCACCAGGCGTTTGCTGATGGAGAGTCCCAGCCCCGTGCCCTCGTACTTCCTGGTCAATCCGGTGTCCAGCTGGCTGAAGGGTTTGAACAGCTTATCGAACTCCGAGACCTTTATGCCGATGCCGGTGTCGGCCACCCTGATCCTCACGTTAGGCCCTTCGAGCAAGCATTCCACCAAGACACCCCCCTCATCGGTGAACTTGATGGCGTTTGACAGGAGGTTCAGCATCACCTGCTCGAAGCGCCTGGCATCTCCGTTCACCGCGGCGTCGCAGATCTCGACGGATTCTTTCAGGTACAGCCCCTTGCTCTCGGCAAGGGGGCGCACCGTTCCCAACACCTTCTTTATGGAGTCCCGGGGGCTGAACGGAACCTTGTGCAGGGTAAGCTGCCCGGACTCTATCTTGGAAATATCAAGCACGTCGTTGATGAGGGCGAGCAGGTGCTCGGAACTTGCCTGGACCATGCTCAACTGCTTCTTCTGCTCCTCGTTGAGGGGGCCAGCAAGCCCCTGCAGCAGTATCCCCGAGAACCCGATTATCGAGTTGAGGGGAGTGCGCAGCTCGTGCGACATGGTGGCCAGGAACGCCGATTTCGTGCGGTCGGCGGACTCCGCCTGTTCCTTGGCCACCTCCAGTTCCACGGTCCTCTCCTGCACGAGCTCCTCGAGATGGTCTCGATACCTGACCAGTTCCTCCAAGGCCCTTTCCCGTGCCTGGCGATCCTCCTCGATCCTCTCCATCATGGACTCCATGGAATTGTTCAGGGTCCCTATCTCCCCCTTTATTGTATTGTCGATATCGATGTCCAGGTTTCCGTCCTCCGCGACCTTCAGGGCCGTGGAGCTCAGATCCCTTATCGGCTTGACCACCGTGTAATGGACGGTAACGATGGATACCATTGACAGAAGGACGATGACCAGGGCGTACAATCCCGTGGAGGTCGTGGCAGCTTCCGCTATCTCGGCGGCGATGTAAGAATCGGGAACGAAGGTGCCTATCTTCCATCCCATGTGCGAGGAGGTGACAAAGATAAGATGCTCGTCTCCCACATGGACCATTCCCTGCTCCTGGGACAGGAAAGCGTCAACGTTCCCCCCCCATCATCTCGCTGACGTTGGTGAACAGGAGCCCCGTGTCCCTGAACGCCAGAACAGTGCCCACCTCGTCGGTCAGTATCATGTCCCGCCCGCTCACCTTTCCGGCCTCTATCATGTAGCTAGTGAGGCCCACCAGGGTAACGTCCGCGCCGACCACCCCGTAGACGGTACCATTGTCCATCAGGGCGATGGTGATCCCGATGTTCATATCGTCAGTGGTCACCGACCGGTAGGGATCGGTCACCACGACCATCCCTGGGGATCCAAGGGCCTGCTGGTACCATGGCCTGTCCCTGGGATCGTACTGGGTCGGACTAGCTCGTGGAAATGCCCTGACGAACGCCCCGTTCTCCCTGCCCATATAACACGAGTTCACGTAGGGGTGGGAGACCTGAAAGTCCTTCAGAACATCTATGATGGCCTGCTCCTCGGGGGTGATGTTGTACACGAACGTTTCCTCGGTGGCGTTGAGGAAATTCGTGAAGTTGGAATCGTCAGGATATCTAACGCGTTCGTCCATGGAGAGCTGTTCCACGTCACGACCCGCTTCGTCTATCATGTAGGTAAGGGCGAAATCTATGTGCTCCAGCTGGGTGATGGATTCTTTCTTTATGGAATCCCGCTCCTGTTCCTCCAGGTTGGGGTAGGTGAGGGCCCCTGTCAGCAGGAGGATGGTCAGTCCCACCAAGATAAATCTCAGTAGGATCCGGGTCTGGAGGCGCATGAAATCAAGAACCGCCATGTATCATAATAATCGTTCCGATGGCGAGGTCGCCTGCGTTACCGGATGCGAACCCCCGCAAGATCACGCCCTCAAGGACCCTGGCTAAAAAACGCCTTTCGACCGTCCCGACGGATACTGATTTATTCGAACATGACGATCACCCGAGGGTACGGCTCGACGGCCAAGGTGATGCACCCATGCCCAATTACGAATACACCATCAACTGGAACGGTCAGACCTTCAAGGACTCTTTTGAATGCGCCGGGAACGAGGACTCCAAGCGCGAGACCATGAGCAGGCTCAAGAACCTGGGCATACCGGCCGGTAAGTACGTCTTCGTGGACATAGTCCGTCTGGATGACAGCAAGACCATAATCGAGGAAGAGCTCTGGCGGGTCTGAGCGCCGGGGGGTCCTCTCCCAGGGACATTTTTTTCTGGACGCGGGTTTTAGCGCGATCGACCGCATTTAACGCACAAGGAGCTCGTGAACGCGTCAGCGATACGCGCGGCCATGAGTACTGGCGGTCGCTACCGGGGTTCGGTCGAGCGCGTCTCTCTATGATGCACCGTCGATGCTGTTTCAATGATTAATATCAGAATCGATTATTATTCAATGGCTCTTTGTATATATAATAATGATAATAATAACTGGATATCTCATTTTTAAGTTATTTCTTTATAGAATATACCTTCATGGTATTCCAAATCGAGGGGAGGGTCCATTTGAATTTCAATAGAATATCCTGTAGAGCACTTACGATGCTCGTCATCACCTGCATGTTGACAGCTCTTTTCATTCCCGGGTTCGTATCGACGGTCCAGGCTGCCGAATATACCGCGCACGGAACGATCCGTATCGACGGCGAGGCCGATCTGGCCTCTTGGATTGCCAACAACGGCACCGGTTCAGGCACGGAGAGCGATCCGTACGTCATACAGGGACTGAACATCACCGGCAGCGATGGAATATGCATATACGTAGGGAACACCACCTCCCACTTGGTGGTCAGGGATAACTTCCTGCATGGTGCGAGCTCCTACGTCTCCGAGTACGCTACAGGCGCCGGGATAGCCCTCTTCAACGTCATAAACACCGTGATCGACAGCAACAACTGCACAGACAACGTCGAGGGCATACGGCTAATTTACCATTCCAATCAAAACACGATCTCGAACAATACCGTCGACGGCAACACCGAATACGGCATACATCTCAACAGTTCGACGGACAACACCATATCGAACAACCTAGGAAACGACACCGGGGACGGGATCTACCTGTACTCCTCCGGCAGCAACATGCTGTACGAAAACGTTTTAACGAACAACACGAACGGCATCCATCTGGAGTATAGCGCCTATTGTACCATCTCGAACAACACCTGCGGCAACAACGAAAACGGGATACTCCTGGATTCCACAAAGGCATTGAACAACCTGGGCCACAGCGTGGTGGGCAACAACTGCAGTTCGAACCATTACGGCATACTGATGCACCTGGGCATGACCAGCACGTTCTCGAACAACACCTGCAACGACAACATCTACGGCCTACGCCTGGATACAAGCACCAACAGCCGCATCGTCGCCAATGAAATGATCGGGAACAGCTTTGGGATCAGTATCGATCTGTCGTATGACGTCGATGTTCTCAACAACCTTTGCATCGGCGGCATCAGCGATGGCATAAGTCTCCAGAGCAGCCATGACAACGTCATATCCGGAAATCTACTTGGTAGCAACATGTACGGGGCGAGGCTGCATGGTTCGCCCGGTAATGTGCTTTCTTTCAACGACTGCCTGGATTGCATTGACGGTCTGCGGGTCGCATACTCCGACGACAACACTATCCACGGCAACAACTGCAGCTGGAATACTAACGGCATACATGTGGACCATTCCTCGAACGCCACACTGTACGAGAACAACTGCACCAACAACGATTACGGCATATTTGTGGGAGATTCCTCGAACACCACGGTCCACGACAACAATTGCAGCGAAAACGGCGATGGCATCCGCCTGAGATCTTCCGATAACAGCTCACTGTCGCAGAACTGGTGCCATGGCAACTCGAACAGCAACATATACCTGCAGGACAGCAATGACAATTCGGTATCCGACAACGACTGCAGCGATAGCGACTTGTACGGAATTTATCTGGTACATTCCGCCTCGAACCACGTCGAGAACAACAAGGCTTCCCGTAACCAGCACGGGATCCTACTAGTGTGGGAGCATACCAAAGACAATCTGGTGGCGAACAACACCTGCGCCATGAACGACGAACACGGCATATTCCTGAACTTTTATAGCCACGATAACGTCATCAGCAACAACTCGATCTCCAGCAACGGGAACAGCGGCATAAGGTTGGGAAGCGATGTGAACAATAATCATGTCCATGACAACGATTGCGACCTGAACGCTCGCAACGGTCTCTCAACCTATTCAGCGCGCAACAACAACATCACAAGGAACTCCTTCTCCGGGAACCTGCAGCACGGGATCAGTTTGGAATCCTCCGCGGACAATATGGTCTACGGCAACACTCTGATCGACAACAACGGCGCGACCTCCATATGGAACCTGACGCACGCCCAGGCCTATGATGATGGCACCAACAGCTGGAACACCACGGCGTACGGCAACGAATGGAGCGACTGGCAGTCACCCGACGACCTGGAGCCGTTCGGGATAGTTGATTCGCCATACGTCTTGGCCGGTGGCCAAGATCACAGACCGCTTGCGAGCGCCTCATTCAACATTACATCTCCGCCAGACGGGGCGTTCATGACGCAACCGAACGCCACCGTCTCCGGCACGGCGCGTTCGTTCCAGATCGTTTCGATCGTCTGGCACAACGTGGCGGACGGGTCATATGGCAACTTCACCGTGGCCAGTGATTGGTCCGGCACGGTCCCTGTGGTACCCGGGTACAACGAGATAACCGTCACCATGACCGATGGTGCCGGAAGAACGCTCAGTGACAGCGTGACGCTGGTATTCGACATCCTCGAGCCGTTCCTGGATATACTGTCACCGGAGAACGGCTCCTACAATAACAACGGCAGCGTCACGGTGGTCTGGACGGGAAGCGACGAGGATACCGGGATCGATCACTACGCGGTATCCGCCGACGGCGAGTCCTGGACGAATGTCAGCGCCACGCAGGAAACGTTCCTGCTTCCCGAAGGTACGCATGTTCTGCTGGTGCGCGCCTACGACCTGACTGGCAACTTCAACGAGAGCGGGGTGACCGTCATCGTGGACATGACATCTCCATCCCTGGAGATACTGTCCCCGGAGGACGGTTCCTATAACAGCACCGGCAACGTTACGGTCACGTGGGTGGCGGAAGATGCCACCGCCGGGATCGATCGCAGCGAGGTGAGCGTGGACGGCGGGGATTGGACGACGGCCAACGGAACCTCGTATGCGCTGAGCGAACTGGATGAGGGTTCGCATACCGTGCAGGTCCGAACCTGTGACCTGGCGGGCAACTTCAACGGGAGCAGTGTCAGTTTCACCGTGGACATCACGGCGCCGTCGCTGGAGATAACATCCCCGGAGAACGGCTCCTACAATAACAACGGCAGCGTCACGGTGGTCTGGACAGGAAGCGATGGACTTTCCGGCATCAGCGGTTACGAGGTCAGCCTTGACGGGGCGGCATGGGCCGAGGCCGCCGGAACACAGCACACGTTCGAACTCACCGACGGCGTGCACACCATCCACGTTCGGGCGCATGACCTGGCAGGCAACTCCGTGGGAAGCAATGTGACGTTGACCGTTGACACGGTCTCGCCTCTGCTGAATATCCTTTCGCCCAATGATGGTTCGTACAACAGCACCGGGAACGTGACCGTGGCGTGGGTTGCGGAAGACGCCACCTCCGGAACGGATGTCTGCGAGGTAAGCTGCGACGGCGTGAACTGGACGGCGGTCGAGGATGGGCAGCACACGTTCGAACTCACCGACGGCGTTCACACCATCCACGTTCGCGTTTACGACCTGGCAGGCAACTTCAATGTGAGCAACGTGACCTTCATCGTGGACACGATCGATCCCACCGCGGAGATAACGCCGACCGGTGAGAACGCTGGTATCGGGGATCCTATCATGGTCCACTTCTCCGAGGAGATGGATTGGAGTGGCCTAACGGTATCCGTTAACGGATCGCTGGCGACCTTCACGATCGGTCATGGCAATGTGACGTTGATCGATCAGGAGCTGGACCACTGCACGGAGTACACGGTGATCGTGTCAGGGGCAGACTTGGCCGGTAATCAGCTGTTCCTGTCCCACACCTTCCGCACGACATGCATGGGGAGCATCGACGGACTTCTGGTCGATGAACAGGGCGCTTTCATGTCCGGTGTCACCGTCTATCTGGGCGACGCTATCACCACGGAGACCACAGAGAGCGGTGAGTTCATTTTCTCCAACATCCCCATCGGTGACTACACCCTGGCCGTCGAGCTGGAGGGCTACGAGACCCTGACGGCGGAGGTGACCGTAGTGGTCGGCCATACCCACATGGGCGTTCTGACCCTGTACTACGCGGGGGTTTCCGTGATCGGCGTCCTGATCAACGAGGACGGCGATGCCCTGGGAGATGTCATCTTGGAACTGAGCGGTGTGGGCACCCAGGTGACCGACGGATCGGGAAACTTCCAGTTCCTCAACGTTAACGAGGGGGAACACGTCCTCAGCGTCCAAGCGGACGGTTTCGACACGCTGACCGAGAACGTGGTCGTTGGAGAGGACGATGTCGATCTGGGCCAGTTGACCCTGGTGGCTTCGGACGGAGGGAATGGCGGCGATGATGAGGATGACAATGATGATGACGGAGGCGCTGACAACACGCTTCTGATGATCGGCGCCATCGTTGCCGCGGTCATCGTCGCGGGCGTGGTCGGTTACGTCGTCTACACCAAAAGGAAGTGAACGCCCGCAATAAACCCTTTTTTTCCTTTTTTACAGGGCCAGCATCGGTCCGAAATGAACGATGGAAAATAGAACGGTAAAAGGTTGGCAGGGCTTTCGCCCCGAAAAGGTTTGAAGCTTGCCTGATTAGAACCTATCCTTGGGCTTGTGCTTCTGGAAGCAATCCCTGCAATAAACAGGCCTGCCCTCGGTCGGCTTGAAAGGAACCTGACACGCTGCTCCGCAGTCGGAGCAAACTACATCGTGCATCTCTCGGGGTCCGTCGTTCCTGGGACGGTTGTATCCGCCCGAATTACCTCTGTTTCCGTACATTACTAAACTACCTACTGTTGTTATATCCCGCTTCCTTGCGGTTACGAGATAATACTGCCATAATCCCCATACTATTTAAGCGGATGCTATCAAATCATTTTCGTTCAATTATTATTATGTGAGCTGTTCGAAGACATCTTTCCGAAGCTCGTCCAGATAAGCTTGGGAAAGAGGTCTTGAAAAGTCTCAGAAATCTGTAAGGGTGGATGCGTTCATTCTTTTGTTTGGAGACACAAAAATGAGCGC
>JAAYDU010000069.1 GCA_012729095.1 Methanobacteriota archaeon
GTGGAAAGCTGTGTCCGAGGCGTTGACCGAAGGGCGTTCTCAGTTCGAGTTCCGGCCCGAGACGAGAAGATTGATGCTGAGGGACCTGGTCAATGCCGCTCTCGGGACCCTGCTCATCATAGTCATTTGGTGGTCGGTGGCCGAGGCCATGATCGCTCTGAAGGGGGCAGCCTTCCCCACCCCGATCGACGCGTTCGAGGGATTGCTCAGCTCCCTCGGAGGGGTCGAGATCAACGGGGAAAGCGTGTACGCCCATACCGCCGCCTCCCTGTGGCGCTGGGGGACGGGGTACATCATCGCTCTGGTCCTGGGCCTGGGGATAGGCCTGGTCTTCGGCACCATGCCCAAGGTCCATGATGCTGGTATAATATCCGTATACATACTGCAGATGATACCCGGCCTGGCCTGGATACCTATCGTCATGCTCATCTTCGGTCTGGGCGAGACTGCCACCGTGTTCATAATACTCATAACCGCCCTTCCGCCAATTGTCATCAGTACCGCGGGAGGGATCCGGCAGGTGCCCGAGATCTATACCAGGGTGGCGCTGATGTCCGGTAAGGACCGCTGGACCCTGTTCGCCCGGGTGCTGGTGCCCAGCGCCTCGATATCCATCATAAACGGCATGAGGATAGGCCTGGCCAACGGCTGGAGGGTTCTGATAGCCGCGGAGATGATCGTGGGGGTGGCGGTCGGGCTCGGCTACACCATCAACTGGAGCCGCTACAGCCTGGACTTCACCTCGGCCTTTGTCTGCATAATGATCATCTGCAGCATCGGGTTGATCATTGAGAAGCTGTTCTTCGTGGAACTGGAGAACCTGGTGCGGAACCGTCTGGGGCTGGACAGGGAGGACTGAAAATGCTTATTGAGCTGCGCGGAGTCTCCAAGGTGTTCACGAACCCCCGCACCGGCAAAGGGCTGGTGGCCCTGAACGACGTGACCCTAGAGGTGGGGGAGGGGGAGTTCCTCTGCCTCATAGGGCCCAGCGGCTGCGGGAAGAGCACCGCCCTTAACCTGCTGGCAGGCTTCGAGGCCTCCACCGGCGGGGACGTGCTGTTCCAGGGGAAGAGGGTCACCGCCCCCTCGCCCAAAAGGGGAGTGGTGTTCCAGGAATCGAGCCTGTTCCCCTGGATGACCGTCCTGCAGAACGTGACCTTCTCCTTGCAGGGGGAGGACGGCAGGGAAGGGAAGGAGGCCAAGGCCATGGAATACCTGCGCATGGTCGGTCTGGCGGACTTCGCCCGATCGCGTCCCAGTGAGCTGTCCGGGGGTATGAAACAGAGGGTGGCCATCGCCCGGGCCTTGGCCATGGACCCGGACGTGCTGCTGATGGACGAGCCATTCGGCTCGCTGGACGAGCAGACCCGCCGGAAGCTGGACAACGAGGTCCTCAGCCTGTGGAAGAGGGAGGGTAAGACCATCATCTTCGTGACGCACAGCATAGATGAGGCGCTGATACTGGGCACCCGGGTGGTCCTGATGTGCGCCTCGCCCGGAAGGATCAGCCGGGAATGGAAGGTGGACATGCCCTGGCCCAGGGACCCCTCCTCCCCGCGCATGGTACGTCTCAAGGAGGAGATGATCAGAGGGCTGCAGACCTGCTCCTGCGCGGCCACCGCCCCCCGCCCCTCTTTCATCTCGATAGGGAACGAGGTCAACGGAACGGAGGTTGGAAAATGAACCGGAAGGTCCTCAGCGGAATCGTGATCGTTGTGCTCTTGATCTCCGCCGTCGGGGCGGCTTTTCTGCTGATGTCGCCCTCAGGTGAAACGGACATCAGCATCGCCTATTCGGAAAAGGTGAACTACGAGACGCTGATGGTGGCCAACGCCAATGGTTATTTTTCGGAGGAAGGGGTGAACGTGGACGTGAAGCTGGTCACCGGGGGGATCGAGGCCGCCAGCGCCCTGATCACAGGTGCGGTGGACCTGGCGGTCATGGGCGACGCGCCAGCGGTGCAGCTTATGGCGAACGATGACGGCGCCAGGGTGGTGGCGAGATTGGTGGGAGGGGAGGGCGCCCACCGCTTCATCGCCTGGAACGACATACAGGAACCGAAGGAACTGGAGGGGATGAAGGTGGGATTGCAGCAGACCTCCGGCTCGCACGGAGCCTTCCTGCAATGGGCGGAGGCGAACGGGGTGAACGTCGGCGACATCACCTTCGTGTACATGAATCCCCGGGACATCCCCCTGGCCATGCAGACCAGGCAGATAGATGCCATGGGCGGGAGCGAGCCCTGGGCTTTGAACACCGAAAAGCTGTGCGGCAGCGATGTTCACGAGATCGGCAACTCCTCCGGCCTGGGAAGCACCTTCCCGATCGTCGTGGTGGCCTCGGAGCGGGCGATGAGCGAAAGACCGGAGGCCATAAGGGCCGTGCTCCGGGCACTGGACCACGGAAACCAGTACATACTGGAGGATTGGAACGGGTCCATGGCCATATGCTCCGAGCGCACCGGCCTTTCCGTGGAGGACCAATCGTTCTGCAGTTCCATACAGTTCTTCGATGTCGGGTTCAACGAGACGGACCTGCTGTCCATGAACATGACCGCCATGGGTTTGCTGGAATTCGGCAAGATAAGCGAGATGCCTGACATAATGGGGCATGTGGACCTAAGCTTCCTGCCCCCGCAAGAGGGGACATGAACGGAAGGGAGCGCTTCCTCAGCGCCCTGCGGCTGGAGACCCCGGACCTGCCTCCGGTCTTCCTGAGGGACCTGACCCTGGGGCTGGACCAGAGCGGTCTAACTACCCCAGAGGTATGCGCTGGGGATTACGACGCTCGCAAGGCCGCCGAATCGGTGCTGGCGCTGCACCAGCGATTAGGACAGGACGCCGTGGTGGGCTGCATTCACTACGTCGGCATGGAGGTGGAGGCCCTGGGCGGTGAGGTGCGTTTCCCGGAGCGAGGGATCCCGAGCGTGGTCCGCCATCCCTTTCAGGACGCGGCCGATGCCACCTTTGAGCCGCTGGACCTAAGGCGGGGGCCGTTCCCGCAAGTGATCGAATGCTATCGGCTGGTTTCGCAACAGCTCCCGGACACCGCCCTGGTCTGCAACCTGGAAGGACCGCTGACCCGGGCCGCCCTGCTGCGGGGGATGGAGAACCTGGCCCTGGACATGCACTTCGATCCCGGGCTGGCCTCGTCGCTGGTCTCCTACGCCACGGAACTGGGCGAGGATTACCTAAGGGAGGTGGCGTCCAGGGCGGACCTGGACTGCAGCTTCATCGCCGCCGCCTCGGACAATCCCGACATATTCGGGCGGGAGGCCTTTCTGGAGCACACCATCCCCGGAGTGGCCAGGCTGAGAAGGGCCGCCGAAGGGATCGGCATCCCGACCGTCTTCCACCCCCACGGGAACCTCAGCTCCCGGGAGAACCTTCCCTTGATGGACGAGGTCGTCGCCACCGGGACGGAGGGGTTCCAGTTCGCGGAGGGGAACGACGAGAAGGTGCTAAAGGCGAAGTTCGGCGGGAGAATGGCGCTGCTGGGGGGCATAGACGCCTTCTCCACGCTGCTTCTGGGCCCTCCGAACAAGATCGCCCGGGAGACCGAGGGATACCTGCGCACCTTCCGTCCTTGGAAGGGATACGTGTTCATGTGCTCCTGTTCCCTGCATCGGGGTATGCCCCTGGAGCACGTGGACCACATGATGCGCTGCGTTCGCGAGTTCACTAAGAAAGACATATGAACTCCGGGCTGACATATCGAACAGTGCATGGCTGCGCCGGACGCCGTCGCCAAACCGTCCTGGCTTCGGACCAGGGCCTCGTTGCCCTCGGGCATAGCCGAGGTCAGGCGCACCCTTAGGGATTGCGGTTCCAGGACGGTCTGCGATTCCTCGCGCTGTCCGAACCTGGGCTATTGCTGGAGCAAGGGTCACGCCACCTTCATGATATTGGGCGATAGGTGCACGCGGGGATGCCTTTTCTGTGCGGTGCCTTCCGGCCCACCCTCCGAATTGGACGAGGGGGAGCCGGAATTGGTGGCGGAGTCCGTACGCCGGCTAGGCTTGCGGCATGCCGTGATCACCTCGGTCACCAGGGACGACCTTCCGGGCGGAGGCGCTGAGGTCTTCGCCCAGATGGTCCGTCAGGTCCGCTGGATGAACCCGGGCGTTTCCGTGGAAGTGCTCATCCCCGACCTGCAGGGCGACCTCAACGCCCTGCGCTCGGTGGTTTCGGCGGCACCGGACGTGCTGGGGCACAACCTGGAAACGGTGCGCTCGCTGCAGTGGATACGCGATCACCGGGCCTCCTACGAGCGCTCCCTGAACGTGCTCTCGGCCGTCAGGGAGATGGACCCGACGATGCTCACCAAGAGCTCGCTGATGCTGGGGCTGGGGGAGGTGAGGGAAGAGATCGTTCAGGCCATGAGGGACCTGCGCCGGGCGGGGGTGGACCTGCTGACCATCGGCCAATACCTGCCGCCGAGGGGCGGCCGGCTGCCGTTGAAAAGGTACGTTCCGCCGGAGGAGTTCGACGAGCTGCGGGCCACGGCCCTGGGAATGGGGTTCAGGGGGGTCAAGGCCGGACCGCTGGTACGTTCCTCCTACGACGCGCTGCAACTTATGAAAGAGGCTGGTGAAGGAAGATGCTGACGGACGAATTCGATCCTCAGAAAGGGGAGATGCTGCGAATTGTGGACGAGGAAGGGGAAGCCGATATGGGACTGATGCCCAGGATGTCCAAGGACCTCCTGCTGAAGGCCTACCGCACCATGCTGCTTACCAGGCTCGCCGACGATAAGGCTGTAAAGCTGCAGCGCCAGGGTCGTCTGGGCGCTTACCCCCCGAGCAAGGGGCAGGAGGCCAGCCAGGTCGGGCCGGCCATGGCCTTGAAGGAGGAGGATTGGCTGGTATGGGCCTTCCGGGAGATGGGTGCGCTGCTCTGGAAGGGGGTGCCCCTAGAAACACAATACCTGTACTGGATGGGCAACGAGCTGGGCAATGTGTACCCTGAGGGAACGAGGGTCACACCGTCGGTGGTTCCCGTGGGCTCTCAGGTCCCACAAGCGGTAGGGATCGCCTACGCTGGCCTCATCAGGAAAGAGAAGAGCGTCGTGCTGGCGTATTTCGGGGACGGCGCCACATCAGAGGGGGACTTCCACGAGGGATTGAACTTCGCAGGGGTGTTTCGGACGCCCAATGTTTTCGTCTGCCAGAACAATCAGTTCGCCATATCCACACGGCGCTCCCGGCAGACCGCTTCCGCCACCATAGCCCAGAAGGCGATAGCGTACGGGTTCCCTGGCATACTCGTCGACGGGAACGATATCATGGCCATGTACGCCGCGACCAAAGAGGCCGCGGAAAGGGCCAGGAAGGGTAAGGGCCCCACGCTCATCGAATCGTTCACGTACCGCATGAGCGACCACACCACATCGGACGACTGGCGCAAGTACCGCTCCAAAGAGGAGGTGGCCGAGTGGGAGAGAAAGGACCCTCTCAAGAGATTTAGCGCATACCTCGTCTCAAAGGGATTTCTGAAGGACGAGGCGTCCCTGATCGAGGAACTGGGCGAGTTGGTGGAGAAGGCCGCCGTGCAAGCGGAGGCGACGCCCGCCCCCGGCCTCGCGGACGTGTTCGAACACACCTACGCGGAAATGCCTCCATACCTCAGGGAGCAGATGGGAGGCGGATGGAAATGATGATGAACATGGTGCAGGCCATAAACGCCGCGCTCTCTGGGGAGATGGAACGCGATCCCTCAGTGGTCCTGCTGGGCGAGGACGTTGGTGTCGACGGCGGTGTGTTCCGGGTCACTGACGGCCTTATCGACCGTTTCGGGGAGGACCGGGTCATCGACACGCCCCTGGCGGAGGCGGGGATAGCTGGCGTGGCCATCGGAATGGCGCTCAACGGCCTGCGGCCTGTGGCCGAGATACAGTTCATGGGATTCTCCTACCTTGTGCTGAACCAGATGATCAACCATGCCGCCCGCATGCGCAACCGTACAAGGGGGAAGCTCACCGTGCCGATGGTGCTGCGCATGCCCTACGGGGCTGGGATCAAGGCATTGGAACACCATTCGGAAAGCACTGAGGCCCTCTATGCACAGATACCCGGCCTCAAGGTGGTGGTGCCATCCACGCCCTTGGAGGCGAAAGGACTGCTGATCTCATCCATACGCGACCCGGACCCGGTCGTGTTCCTGGAGCCCACGCGCTCCTATCGCATGCTGAAGGAAGAGGTGCCCGAAGGCGAACATCTGGTGCCCCTGGGAAAGGCAAGGACGGTGCAGGAGGGGGACGACGTCACCATAGTGGGATGGGGGGCGATGATACCCCTGATACAGAGGGCGGTTGCCGATCTCAAGGGATCGGCGGAGATCATAGACCTGCGAACCATCTCGCCAATGGACTCGCATGCTGTGGTCGAGTCGGTCAAGCGCACTGGCAGGGCGGTCGTGGTGCACGAGGCCCCGCGCTCCTTCGGACCCGGGGCGGAGATCGCCGCCCGCATATACGAGGGAGCGATATTGAAGCTGGAGGCGCCTGTGGAACGTGTCACCGCTCCGGACATCACGGTACCTTTGCCGAAAGGGGAGGACCGTTACTACGTGAACGAGAAAAAGATCAAGGAAGGCGTGGAACGCGCGTTGAGGTTCTAGGTGGTCATGATGGTAACGGAGTTCAAATTTCCAGATCTGGGCGAGGGCATAGCCGAGGGCGAGGTCAAGAAATGGCTGGTGAAGATCGGAGACACGATCGAGGCGGACCAGTCGCTGGCAGAGGTCGAGACCGACAAGGCCGTGGTGGAGATACCTTCGCCCGTGGCGGGCAAGGTGCTGCGCCTGGACCACAAGGAGGGGGAGCTGGTGAAGGTGGGAGAGACGCTCGCCGTGATAGGAGAGGATGGCGAGATGCCCCTGGCTCCAGCTGCGCTTCCCGTGAAGGAGGACGGGAGACCGCCCTCGGTCTCGGTAGTGGGCGAGCTTCCCTCCGAGGAGGTGGTGGTAACTTCAGCGACCAAGAGGCGTTCCTCGAGGGACCTGGACGCCATGCCGGCCGTGCGCAGGGCGGCGCGGAACAGGGGGCTGGACATCACCACCGTCAAGGCCAGCGGCCCAAGCGGCCAGGTATTGGAGTCCGACCTTGAGGTCAAGCCATCGCTGAAGAGCACCCCCAAGTTCGACATGTACGGTTACATCGACCGGGTGCCGATCCGCGGTATAAGGAGAACGACCGCCAAGCGAATGATGGAATCGCAACAGAACACCGCTGCGGTCACCAGCATGGAGCAGGCGGATGTGACCAGGCTCGTGGAGATCAGGGAAAGATTGAAAGGGACGATGAGGGAGAGGAAGGGGGTCAACCTGACATACATGCCGTTCATAGTGACCGCCCTGGTTCGCGCCTTGAAGGCGCATCCCCTCCTGAACTCGATGATAGATGACGAGCGTGAGGAGCTGGTCATAAGAAAGTATTACAACATCGGAGTGGCCGTGGCAATAGATGACGGGCTGATGGTCCCGGTGATCAAGGCTGCCGACCAGAAGACCTTGTGGGAACTTGCCGAGGAGATCGCCCTATTGGCGAAAACCGCCCAGGAGCGCAAGATTGACCTTGCTGATCTCAAGGGAGGGACTTTCAGCATAACCAATTACGGCGTGTTCGGCGGTACCTACGGGACTCCCATTATCAACTATCCGGAGACGGCGATACTGGGAATAGGAAGGATAATGGACGCCCCGCTGGTGTTGGACGGGAAGATCGCGGCGCGCAAGGTGTTGCCGTTGTCGCTCACCTTCGACCACCGTGCCTATGATGGAGCGGTGGCCGCCAAGTTCCTGCGCGACCTGGTACGCATGCTGGAAAGGCCGGAGGAACTGCTGCTGGACCTGGACTAGCGTTCGAAGGTCCAATCCCTGTTCCCGTAGCGACCCTTGGCGATGATATTGGCCCTGGTCAGCTCGTCCGTTGTGATGTCGCCGGCGTACCACTCGCGGTTCATGATGAAGGCGTTGGTCATGGCCGCCGCGACGTATTCCCAGGGAACCTTCTTTTGCTCCCTCACGCTGGTCACCCTTTCCACCGGTTCGCCGATGGAATGCGCGTCCAGCTTGTCCTGGGGGACCTTGAGCACCGAGAACATCTTGGCATGGTCGATATCGTAGAGAATGGTGCCGTGCTGAACGAATATGCCTTTGCGCCTGGACTGAGCGCTGCCGCTGATCTTCTTTCCGTCCACCAGCACATCGTTTATCGGTTCGAATGTCGCCTCTATGCCCAGGAACTTCAGGGCGTTCACTATCCAGCCGCCTATTTCCCTGTATGCCTCGTTGATATCCGCGGGCATCATGTCGTCGGGACATATGACGCTGTAGGTAACCTCTTGATCGTGGAAGACCGCTCCTCCGCCGGTGCTCCTACGAACGATATCGACGCCCAAACGTTGGCAGCCCTCCAGGTCCACCACCTCTTCCAGTTTCTGGAAACGCCCTATGCTCACCGCCGCCGGCCTCCATCCGTAGAAGCGCATGGTCGGTCCGGCAACGCGGAAGGCCACGGCATCGGCTATCGCCTCGTCCAGGGCCATGTTGAACGCCGCGTTCCCCTCCTCGTAACGTAGCACCCTCCACCTCTTTCTCAGCATCTCAGACCCCTCACAAGATATGCCAGGTCGGACGGGGCGAACCCCACCGACCGGAACCCGTTCTCCTGCATGAACTTGGCGATCCTATCCTCCGCTCCATCCAAGTCCCAGGCCTTGATCTCCACCAGAAATGATTCCAGTCGCTCAAGGCCTTCCTCCGGATGGAAGAAGAAATCTCCGCTTATGCGGAGCCCTACTGGGGAACCTTCCTGGCATTCCAGGTCCAGGACCAGGGTCTTGCCCCCGGCCACTCTGACGCGTCTTTCCAGGTGATCACCCCTTTGCCCAGGACAGCAGCATGGCCAGGTCGATGCGCCCGCCGCATATGGCCTTGCCGGTGTTCTCGTTGTAGAAGGCCGGTACCCCCAGGTCGCCGCCGCAGGCCGGGGCGATGGCATCAGCGAGGGATCGCATGACCTGGGCGTTCGCCTCGTTGTGCCAGACCTCCAATCTTTCCAGCTTCGTCCCCGTCTCCGACTCGAACTGGTCAACCACCGGCTCAAGCTTGCGGCAGTGGGGGCATTCCCTTCCATGGAACCATATCAGTCTCTTCTCGCTCATTTCTCATCCCTCTTGACGAAAAGGCCGCACCAGCACTCGCCCGTCTCCTTGTAGGCCGGCTGCTTCAGGAAATTGCACGGGCATATGAGGGCGAGGTCTTTACCAGGGTCTCCGGTGGTGATGCGACAGGGGCAGTAGCGTTGCCCCTTGCCCTTGAGGTTCTCCACGACACCTTTCGAAAGGAGCTCCACCTCGTCCGCCTTGGACGTGAGCCTCACTGTCGCGCTCTGGTCCGAGAACCGTTTCCAGGCGGCCATCACCTTGGCCTGGTCGTCCAGTGCAGGCTGCTTGCCTATTATCTCCAGCGCCTCATCGAGGTCCGACAGGACGAAGGCGTTCCTTGCCCCGCATGTCGGGCAAACACCTGGAGCCTTGCTGCCCAGGTGAACGTCGTTGCATACATGGCATCTCCAAAGTTCTTTCATCCTACCCTCCCTGCATACGGTGGCTTGAAGATAAAATGGTTGAGGTTCACCATCTTTCCATGTGAACCCTTTCCCCATCGTAACGGTCCACGACCTTCCTTTCCTCGGCGGGATGGCCGTAAGGCACCAGTGAGAAGGGGACCACCTCTTCGGGAATGCCGAACAGCTTGAGCAGCCCGTTCACCCTTTCCTCTATCGGGTACATGCCCAGCCATACCGAGCCCAGACCGAGCTGCACGGCCATGAGTAGAACGTTCTCCGTCGCCGCCGAGCAATCCTGCACCCAGAAGCCGGGGTACTTCTCCAGGGAGGGGTCGCCGCATACCAATATGGCCCCCGCGCACTGCCTCAGCATCTCGGCGTAAGGATGCACGCCCATGATGCTTTCCAAGGCCGCACGGTCCCTTATGACCACGAAATGCCAGGGCCTCTCATTCCCTGCGGAAGGGGCGGCCATGCCCGCTTCCAGAAGTTTTCGCACATCGTTCTCCTCCACGGCCTGCGCGGTAAAACGCCGGACGCTCCTTCTTTCCAGGATGGGGTCCTTGCTCATCGACCCTCCTAGGAAGCCGCCCGGACAAATAACTATCGAGATGTTGCGAAAGATGGATATTGTCCATTTCGATATGGAGGCCTATGATGGAGTTCGAGGGACTTTTCTATGCAACAACCCTGCTGTTCTTCATCTTCGATCCCTTCGCCACGGTGCCGATGTTCATCACCCTGACCAGGGGCCAGACCCAGAAGGAGCAGGTGACCAGCGCCAACAAGGCCGTGCTGGTGGCAGGAATGCTCTTCGGCATCTTCGTTCTGATCGGTTCCCAGCTGCTGGCCCTGTTCAGCATTTCCGTGGACGCCTTCCGCATCGCCGGCGGCATTGTGCTCCTGCTGATGTCAATGGAGATCATCTTCTCACTGCATCTCAGCAGGAAGGAGGAGACCAGCGTGGCCTGGGTGATAATCGCCACTCCCCTTCTGAGCGGTCCCGGCGTAATAACCACGGCCATATTGCTGGTGCAATTATATGGTCACTTCACCGTGATCATAGCCGGGGTGATCAGCCTGACCGTGACCTGGGGCGTCATGCGCAACTCATTGGCCATCTCTCAAAGGGTGGGGAACAATGCCATAGACGTTTTCTCCAAGATAATCGGAATGCTTCTAGCGGCCATAGCCGTGGAGTTCATAATGCGGGGGTCGGTGGACTATGTGCTGAACAGCCTTAGCCTGGCCCTGCTTCTCCCGCTTTGATGATAATATGCAAAGTCTTTTATGCATCGTGCGCGGACGGTGGACCGGCGAGAACTTGGCCGAACGAGATACGTATCGCAAGGCCAAGGAAGGTTCGAGCCGGAAGTGGTCCCCGACCAGCGATTCGGGAAGGCGGACCGCGTCAATAAGCAAGGGATAGAGGTCATCAAATGGAGAAATGCGCCATATGCAATACCGATCAGGCCCTGCCGAGGACGGGCTCGGTCAGGATAACCGCGTTGAAGGAGGAGGGCCCTGACCTGCGCCTGGAGATAAACGAGGCGCATCTCAGGATATTGGACATGTCCGTGCACCTTTTGGGTTACGTCAACGCCTATCGCGCCCTGTCGGAGCTGCCCGAGTACCTTGGCCGACGCCGCACGCGCTACGGCCTGGTGCTGGTCATGCTTGACGAGCTCGCATCCCTGATGGAGCTGATGAAGGAATGCGAGAAGGGTGTCACGGAACATTCCTCGGAAGTGCTCATAGAGGGTTTCTTCTCACCCCAGCGAAAGCAGGAGGGCATGGACCGCGTGCTCGAGGAGATCGGCAAGTCCGAGATACTGTTCATGAAGGTCAAGAAGAACCTGGGGAGGGAGCCTTCAAGCATAGATTTCACCTTCTTCAAGGACCAGTTCAGAAGCCCGGGAGGAAACACCTACCCCATGCTGGAAAAGGTGCTGCGCTATGATTGGAGATGCGGCTGTGACGCCCTGCCCTCGGACGAGGAGATGGACATGCTGTTCACGGCGATAGAGCTCAACGTCCGTGCCGCGGCCGAGTTCAGCCACCAGTGGGCCATGGCCAACGAGTACGACATAGATTTCAGACTGGAGACGCGTTATTGCAAGGACGGTGTGGACAAGCGCAAGGAAAAGGGCTATTGGGTCACTGCCCCCTTGTGATGCGGGTTTGACATGGACGACATAAGGGACGTGAGCGACGAGCTCTTCACGGACCTCCTGCGCAAGGAGAAGCGTTTCATAGTGCTGGAGTTCTGGTCGCCCGGATGCTCTGTATGCAAGGATGTGGAACCGGAACTGGTCAATGCCCATAGGGACCTTGGACCGGACATCCTGTTCATGCGCATCAACACCGACCACAACAAACAGCTGGCGGCCAGGTACCGTATCGCTGGCACTCCCTCTTTCATCTACTTCTGCAAGGGAGAGAAGGTGGGCGAGGCCGCTGGCTACGTGAATGCCACGGTGCTTCGCAACACCGTTAAGGACCTGATCCGCCACGGGCCCAACTGTTCCCCGGGAAGACGCATCAGCTACGAGATAGATGGCTACGGCTGAGCTTTTATCTAATACCGCTGCTATCACCCCCTCATGTGGCAAGCCCTGTCCATCGAGTCGTGGAAGGCCCGGGGAACCTCTGACCTTAGCGATGTGTTTCCCATCGTCAGCGACATCATCGAGCAGGTGCGCTTCGAAGGCGACGCGGCCATACTGAGACTGACCGCCCGTTTCGACAAGGTGGAGCTTTCCGACCTCAGGGTCAGCAGGGCGGAGATAGACGAGGCCTATTCAAAGGTGGAGCCGGACCTTCTCGACGCCTTCAAGTTCGCTCGTTCGCGCATCGAATCCTATCACAGGAAACAGCGCCCGGACGACATCACGTTGTTCAAAGAGGGGGGGAGCTCTCTCGGCTGGAAATACTCCCCGCTCTCCTCGGTCGGCATTTACGTTCCCGGCGGGAAGGCATCATACCCCAGCACGGCGTTGATGTGCACGGTGCCGGCCAAGGTGGCCGGGGTGCGTACCATCGTCGCCTGCACCCCTCCGCCGGTGCACCCGCTCACGCTGGTGGCCTTGGACATGGCCGGAGTCGACCGCATATTCAAGTGCGGGGGCGCCCAGGCCATAGCGGCCATGGGGCTGGGCACGGAGAGCGTCCCGAAGGTCCTGAAGGTGGTGGGTCCCGGCAACGTTTACGTGACGGCGGCCAAGGTGCTGCTGCGGCAGGAGGTGGAGATGGACTTCCCCGCCGGGCCGAGCGAGATAGCCGTTCTCGCAGATAGTACCGCGATGGCCGAGAACGTAGCGGCCGACATCCTGGCCCAGGCCGAGCACGGCCCCGATTCGGCCTGTGCCCTGGTCACCGACGATCCCGGGCTGGCGGAAAGGGTCGGCAGTATCATCCAGGAGACCGCGGAACGCAGCGGTCGCCGCGACCTGATCTTGTCGTCCCTGAAGGGCAGCGGTTACGTGATCGTGAAGGACATGCGGGAGGGGGCGGCGACCTGCAACGACCTGGCCCCGGAGCATCTGTCGATCCAGACCGCCGATCCTCTGACGTTGTTGCCGCTCATAGAGACCGCCGGCGCGATATTCCTCGGGGATCACTCCCCGGTGGCCTGCGGCGATTACACCACCGGCACCGATCACGTGCTTCCGACCGGGGGGAACGCGTCAGTGCATTCCGGCCTGGATGTCCTGCACTTCATGAAACGCTCCTCGGTGCAGATGCTCGACCGGGAAACGCTGAGCATGCTTGCCCCGGCCACGGTTAAACTGGCGGAGACCGAGGGATTGAACGCGCACGCCGATTCGGTGCGCGTGAGGTTGAAAAAATAAAGAAGGGATGGTCTTAGACCATCTTTGTCCCTGCGGAGTAGTTGGCGCTCTGGTTCCAGACCTCCTTGGCCTCGAACAGCCATACCCCGCTGGCCTTCATTCCCATCTTGGAAAGCTCGGCGTTCATGCCATCGAATATAGGGCCGGAGGTGACCAGGTCCTTGACCGTCGCCCTGATCTCATAGGAGTTCAGCGCGCTGCCGGCCAGGATGGAGACCATCTCCCCGCTTGCCTTCATTCCCTCCAAGTTCTTCCCGGTGCGCTTCATAAGGATCGCTCCGATGACCAGGGTGTCCGGCGCAGGGGCCTTTATGCTTCCTGCCTGGATAATGTGAACGTCGCCCTTTTCCGATTTCGTTGCCAGGACCCTCACCGACGCGGGGTCGTTGAGGACCTTCATGACCTCATCCGGTATAGCTACCATGCTTTATTCACCTGGGTATAAATGCGGACCAGCGGTTATAAACCATTGCAACAGAAATATAACCCATCTTTGCCGCCCCCCGCTCGCCGGCCAGTGCTTCTTTTAGATGGATATGACCAATTGGGTCACTCTAATGACCTTGTGACGAAAAACAACCGCGCTCGCGCATGACGCTGACGGCGCTTCGCAGCGCCTCCTCCGTCTTCACCTCTATGAGCACGGACATGCCTTTCTCCTCTGCCAGGCGCAGGTAGCGATCGCATTGCAGCGTGCCGGTGAAGGGGACCTGGTGGTCGCTCTTCCCGTCCCAATCATGGAAGTGCATGTGCCACACCCGATCGAGGTGGGAGAGCATGAAATCCTCCTCCTTGAGGCCGGAGCGCCCGTCGTGACCTATGTCCCAGCACAGCCCCACGGATGGCAGGTCAATGACCGACTCGGCCGCCTTGCGCATGAAAGGATGAGCGAAATGCCCCGTGTTCTCCAGGCATATCCTGATCCCCAGCGATGCGGCCAGGGACGATAGACGTTCCAGGGAGCCGCTCAGGCTCTCGATGTGCTCGTCCAGGAAGCGTTCGTACACCCATACCTTGCGGTCCGGAAGGGTGAAGTGCACCCCGGGGTTGAGATGGAGGTTGATCAGGAAAACGCCGTGGCGGGAACCCCAACGCAAGGCCTCCTCGCACCTCTCGATATGCCCTCGGCGCACGGATGGCTGCAGCGAACCAAGGTCCAGGTCGTCGTGCAAGTGCATGCTGAATCGCATCCCGTCCCCCAGTGCGGTCTTGATGTCCCGGGACCCTATGTTCTCTGGAAACGAGTAAGGCAGGTTCATGTTCAGCTCGACGAAGTCCATGCCCAGCTCGCGGCACAGGTCGAGGTTGGGCCTGAGCTCGCTGAATCCGATGAGCACGGGTATTCCGAATGTCCGCATCCATACCTCGAGACCGGAATTAGTAGATAAAAGGAACGAACTCACTTGGCTAGCAGGGAACGCCTTTCCTGCCTGACCTCCCTGCGCCCGTGATAACGCTTCTCCAGGCGTCGCTCCCAGGCGCGGACCTCCCTGAACCGGGGGAAAAGGGAGATCACCTCATCTTCGAGGAAATAATGGCAGAATATGCCGTTACCCCTTTCGAAGGTCCGCTCCTCTATCTCGCGCCCCCTGCCGAAACGCATGTCCCCCTCACCGAAAACTGAAACGTAGAGTAGGCCGCCTTCTTCAAGCACCCGCTCGATCTCGACCGCCGCCCTCTGCCTTTCCGCCTTGTTCAAATGCCCTAGCACGTGAGAGGCTGCAACGCCCGTCATGCTGCCGTCCGCGAACGGCAGTGCGGTGACGTCCGCTTGCACCAGAGGAAGATCGTGCGACCTCCTGCAGGAGAGCAGTGCGGGACGGGAATGGTCGATACCGATGACGCTCGCGTCCCCGGGCAATGAAGCCAGGTTCTTTCCGTTGCCTATGCCGAGCTCCAATACAGCCCCGTGCAGGGGCAGTTCCTGGTCGGAGTTCCCCTTCCAGGGCCTGTCGTCCTTCTCGTACAGGCGGTCCCAGGCTTCCCTGGACCTCATCTGCGGCGCAGCTCCAGATGATAGTAGTTGGGATCGTCGTATTCCCTTTCAAGAACGAAACCGGGAAAGTACGATGGGGCCTGGTCCATCGGCACCCTTTCATGAGGGGGAGGGCCCCTCTCCGTCTCCCTGGCCTGCCAGTCCACCAAGCTCACCCTGCCCTCCGGCCTGAGCACCCTCGATATCTCGGACACCAATCGCGCCTTGTCCTCCACCTCGTGGAACACGTTTACCATGACCACTCTGTCCAGAGAGGAATCTGGAAGGGGGACCTCGGGGAGCTTCGTTCTCACCAGGACTATACGCTCCAGACCGTTGTCCCTTTCCCTCAAGCCATCGAGCATCTCCTGCTGGAAGTCGAGGGCGATGACCTTGGCCCCCTCGTCGGCAAGAGGTATGGAGAGATATCCTATCCCGGCACCTAGGTCAGCTATTACCTCCCCCTCCCTCGGCCCTATCCGTTGAACGATGAGCTCCACTGGCTGTCGACGGCGTCGGTCCTCGTTTACCAAACGATGGCTCTCAGACGCTGGGAACTGGGAGGGGCGGGGGTGCATGCCGTCACATCTTGAACGCGGTATTTCAATCATCGTCCGCCGGCGGAGGGATTTTCCGGACCTTCTTGAGCTCGGTCCCGCCGACCTTCTTCAACTTGCCGTTCTCCATTGCCCAGCGGAAGTTCTCCATCTCCGACCTGGCTATGGTGACCTTGTCACCCGCCTTGTACGTCACGCCGTTCACCCAGTCCTTGAATCCGGAAACGGCCTTGTACACAACCGCCTCCTCTATACCCTGCGTGAACTTCTGTCTGCCCTTCATCTCCGAATAGGTGCCGTTGAACACTGTGAGCTTGCCGTCCTTGAGCTCGCCCACCTTGGTGCACACGGAGTCCAGAAGATAACGGTCATGCGTGACGATCATAAGGGAACCGGTGTACTCGCGCAGGGCATCCTCCACCGCCTCCTTGCTCGGTATGTCCAGATAGTTCGAGGGCTCGTCCAGGATCAGCAGGTTCTTGTGCTGCGCAAGCAGTATGGCCAGGGCCAACCTTGCCCTCTCCCCTCCGGACAGGGTGCCTATCGGCCTCTCCACGTCCTTGCCGGTAAGCAGAAGCCGCGCCAAGATCGCCCTGGCCTCCACGGCCTGCTGTCCCAGGGCCTTCTTCATCTGCTGCTCGGCGGTCAGCTCTTGGTCCAGCAGCTCGTGCTCCTGGGCGTAGTAACCTACCTTGACCCCGGGGGAGACGTACAGCTCCCCCAGGTACGGCAGCTTGGATTGCAGGGCCTTGAGCAGGGTGGTCTTGCCGCTGCCGTTGGGACCGTATATGCCCAGCTTGTCCCCTTTCTCCACCTCCAGGTCCAACTTGTCCAGGACCTTGCGTTTTCCCCGGGCGACCTCCAGGTCCTTGGCGGTGATGACGTTCTTTCCCGATTTTCCCAGGGCGTAGATGCGCACCTGCAGGTCCTTCTCGTCCGGAGGGGGCTCGGAAACCTCCACGCGCTGGGCCATCTTCTCCCGCGTCTTGTGATACGATTTGTACTTGTACTTGGAGTGCAGCTCGTCTGCCACCCGCTCCTGGCGCTCCTTCTCCTTCATCGCCTTCTCGTGCGCGATGAGCTGTCTCTCGCGGTCCAGCGCCTTCTTCTCCATGAAGACCGAGTAGTTACCAGTATAATGCGTCAGCTTTCCGCCCTCAAGCTCTATTATCCGGGTGGCGACATTGTCCAGGAAGTACCTGTCGTGCGATATGACGACCACCGCCCCCTTGAGCTTCAGCAACTGGTCCTCCAGCCACTCCACCGTTTCGATGTCCAGGTGGCTGGTCGGCTCGTCCAGGAATATGAGCTCTGATTGTTCGGCCTGGGCCAGAGCCCGGGAGAGCATGACCTTGGTACGCTCCCCGCCGCTCAGCTCGCCCATCTTGCCGTTGGCCTTGTGCTCCAGGCCGAACTCCTCCAGTATGTTCATGGCCTTGTCCTTGGTCTGCCTGGGGGCCAGTCTCACAAGCTCTTCCTGTATGTGCGCGTACTCCGTCGATATGGCGTTCCAGTCTGTATCGGAATCTCCGCCTGAGGCCATGACCGCCTCTATCTCCGCAGCCCTTTTACGGAGAGGGGCCTCCTCCTCGCTGAGCACGCCCACCGCGGAATCTACCGAGGACGAATGGTCGACCTCGACGAACTGCGACAGGTAGCATATCTTGCCGGTCCGGAGGTTCAGGGTCCCCACGTCCGGCTTGGTCCGCCCCATAAGCAGCTTGATCAGAGTGGTCTTGCCCGCCCCGTTCCGTCCGACAAGACCGATGCGGTCCCCCAGCTCGATCTGGATGTCCACATCCTTCAGGACCTCCTTGGGTCCGAACGCCTTGCCCATGCCCTCCGCCTTCAGGAGCATGCCATGGCAATCGTGCCGCGGCCTTTATGCCTTTCCCTACAGTGTGATGATCATATCGTCCTTGGATACCGTCAGCTCGTCGGGGTATCTCTCGCCCACCTCCTCCCTGTCCCGCATGGTGGGGTACTTGAAGGCGTCGAAATGTGTGAGCACGAGGCGCTTCGCTCCGGACCGATTCTTTATGTCCAGGGCGTCCTCGGGGGTGAGATGGGGCCAGAGGTCGCTGCTCTCCCCGCTGCGAAATGAGCATTCGGTGATGAGAAGGTCGACGTTCCTGGCAAGCTCTACGGTGTTCTTGCAGGGACCGGTATCCGTGCAGAAGGCGATGGTGCGCCCGTCCAGCTCCAACCGGTACCCGAGGCATGGAGAGGAATGGAACAGAAGGCGGCTGTGGAAGTTGAAGGGTCTATCGTGCACGCCCTCCTTCACCTCCAGGATCTCGATATTGTAGGGCAACAATCCCAATGGAACGGAATAGGGGTCTCGCAGAAGCTCGTGCAGTATGTTGTGCGTGCCGATTATGCCGACCACGGTCACCTTTTCCTTGAATCGGAAGCGGACCAGCTGGTGCAGG
Organism: Methanobacteriota archaeon; assembly: GCA_012729095.1. Taxonomy (GTDB): domain Archaea; phylum Thermoplasmatota; class Thermoplasmata; order Methanomassiliicoccales; family UBA472; genus UBA472. Next base: position 18,386 of record JAAYDU010000069.1, read on the forward strand.
CCGATAAGATGGTCGAGATGGTGATGGGACAGCATGATCACCGTGGGCTTGGAGAGGTCGGCGTAGCGGTCCAGCTTGTGCAACCCACCGCCAGCATCCAGCACTACGTTCAGATCGTCGGAGCGGATCAGTATGCTCAACGTGTTCCCGGTCTCTGAATCATACCAGCCGTTCGTTCCCATGAATATCACGTCCACTTGACCACCGTTGATTACATGTTTATCGACAGCATAATAATGATTCGGCGAGGCGTCGCGTAAACTATAAGGCTAGAGCGGACATTCCACAGGAGCATGAACGCTGATGAGGATGCCTTCCAAGGGACGGAGGGACCGATCGCTCGAACTCGGGGGACCGACGGTCCGCAAAGACGGGTTAACCGATCGGAGATGTACTTTCTCATCGCGAGCGGCACGCCGTGCGCAGTGAACCTGTCCGGGGGGCGCCCTTGATGCCTGGCGAGCGTAGACTGGCCATCATCGGCTGTCCGGTCCTGGAGGATGAGATAACGTACCTCATGGCCAAGGACCGGGGGCTGAAGGACATCTTCGTCGTGGAGGACGAGCATTCGGAGAAGCTCATCATAAAGCTGAGGCTGAAAGGCGTGAACATCACGCCCATAAACGAGGAGGACATGCTCCGCCTTCCCGAAAGCGAGGGCCGTTCCGTGCTTATATGGATGAAGTCAATGGGGCTGCACGAGGAGCCCAAGGACCTGGGCAAGGAAGTGGCAAGGTCGGCCAAGCTTCTGGACGGGCATTGTTCCGCCATTCTGCTTTTCTACGGGCTTTGCGGAAACGCCTTCAAGGACATGAACCTGCTCTTCGAGGATGTTCGGACCCCGGTGCTGATCCTGACCGACGAAAGCGGGCAGATAGTGGACGATTGCATCGCCGTTCCCCTGGGAGGTACGGACGGCTATCTAAGATTGCTCAGGCGTTACGCCGGGGTGTTCTACATGACCCCGGCCTGGGCGGACAACTGGGAGCTGCTCATCAACAAGATGGAGATAGCCCGGGGCACGGAGATGGGCAACTATGACATGCTGAAGATGCTTTTCGACATGGCCGGTTACGATAGAGTGCTGCTCATCGACACCGGCCTGGGGGACCGCGACGTGCTCTGGTCGAAGACGCACGAGTTCAGCGAGGCATTCGGTTTCAAGGAGATCGAGCTTGAACCGGGTTTCGTCACCACCAAGGTTAGCGACCACGCCTACCAGAAATGCTTGGAACTGGTGGATAACGGCAAAAAGGAATGAAGCCCAGGGTTCACGGGAACCTTTTCCCCAGGGACCGTTCTTCATAGCCAACCTGGAAAGGATATCCTTTTTGGACGAAAGATAGCGCGTTCCGTCGACGGCCTGGGAGGAAGGCACTGCGCAACAAGGTATATCGCCTTTGATCTATCCCGGTCTTCTTCGAACGAACAGCGAACGGGCGTCTTTCAGGCAAAGATCCGATAATAAGTAAAAAGGAAGTGGTTTGTAAATTGCTTTACGAGTTTAGAACCTGTCCTTCGGCTTGTGCTTCTGGAAGCAATCCCTGCAATAAACAGGCCTGCCCTCAGTCGGCTTGAAAGGAACCTGGCATTTCGCTCCGCAGTCGGAGCAAACTACATCGTGCATCTCGCGGGGCCCGTCGTTTCTGGGGCGGTTGTATCCGCCCGACCTCTGTCTTCCGTACATTACTAATCTACCTATTTTTGTTATCAAAGATCAGCTGACCCTTGTAACGAATTATGCGAAGCAGTTACTACTATTTATATTAAGCACCCGGGGAAAGCGTAATTGAAAAGTTCTGCCCGCTCACCCGGGACCAATATGGACGCGTCATTCTCGAAGGGAGAACGCTTTGGAAAGCATATATCTAGAAACGTTTCCCTGAATTATAATCATGAAAAGGAAGACTTCCAAGGAAAGGACGTTGACCGATGGTTTTGGGAAACCCGTGGAGGACGACCAGAACAGCGTGACCGCGGGTAGGAGCGGCCCCGTGCTGGTCCAGGACATACATCTCATCGAGAAGCTGGCGCATTTTGACAGGGAACGCATCCCTGAGAGGGTGGTACACGCCAAGGGGGCCGGGGCCTACGGTCACTTCGAGGTCACCGCCGATGTCACCAAGTATACCAAGGCGAAGTTCTTGAACAAGGTCGGCAAGAGGACCGAGGTGTTCGCGAGGTTCTCCACGGTCGGGGGGGAGAAGGGATCGGCGGACTCGGAGCGTGACCCTAGAGGCTTCGCCGTCAAGTTCTACACCGAGGAGGGTAACTACGACATGGTCGGGAACAACACACCTGTGTTCTTCATCCGGGATGCCATCAAGTTCCCTGATTTCATACACACGCAGAAAAGGAACCCTGCCACGAACCTCAAGGACCCGAACATGTTCTGGGACTTCCTCTCCCTGACGCCGGAGTCCATACACCAGGTTACCATACTCTTTTCCGACCGGGGCACGCCCGCAACTTTCAGGCACATGAACGGATACACCAGCCATACCTACAAATGGTACAATGACAAGGGCGAGCACTACTGGATAAAGCTGCACTTCAAGACCGAGCAGGGGATAGAGAACATGACCGGGGAAGAGGCGGACGAGATGAGGAAGGTGGACCCTGACCATGCCACCAGGGACCTCCACGCGTCCATTGAGCGGGGCGTGTTCCCTTCCTGGAGGGTGGAGGCCCAGATCATGACGCCGGAGGACGCCGAGAATTACCGCTTCGATCCGTTCGATATAACGAAGGTTTGGCCGCACGGGGACGTTCCCCCCATCACCATCGGGCGCATGGTGCTGAATCGGAACCCGGACAATTACTTCGCAGAGGTGGAGCAATCGGCCTTCTCACCCGCCAACTTCGTCCCGGGCATTGCCGCTTCCCCTGACAAGCTGCTGCAGGGGCGATTGTTCTCGTACCACGACACGCATCGCCACAGGCTGGGCGCCAATTACCATCTGATACCCGTCAATCAACCCAAAGGGACGCTCGCCAACCACTACATGAGGGACGGCCCCATGATGACCGGGGACAATGGGGGAGCGGGACCAAACTACTACCCGAACACCTTCAACGGCCCGGAACCGGACATAAAGGCGGGAGAGCCAGCCTTTGATCTGCAGGGCAAGGCGGCAAGGCAACGCCACGATCACCCCAACTCGGACTTCATACAGGCCGGGGACCTGTACTCGAAGGTCATGAGCGATCAGGACCGCAAGCACCTGATAAGCAACATCGTGGGGCATATGAGCGGCGCGGAGGAGCGCATCAAGTACCGGCAGACGGCCCTGTTCTACCTGGCCAACGCGGACTACGGCAAGCGGGTGGCCAAGGGCCTGAAGCTGGACCTGAAAAGGGTCAAGGAACTTGCGTCAATGACCCAGGAGGATCGGGTGAAGGCGACCGTCTGATGCGGTAAAAGCCTTAAACCTTTTTTTATTATTTCCATATATTATATACATACTGATTTTTTTGTATATTACTAGTGAAAAATTATTATGAACATTTTGTTTAGTTTTACCAGATGTCCATTTATGATTATTATTGCCTCTATTATTATTTATTATTCTAATGTTATTCGCCTACGAAACATATATTTATGATGGGCTTTTTTTGTAAGTTGAGATTAGAATATCTGTAATATATTTTAATTATTGCTATATATTAGGTGTTTAACGTGAGCGGATCATCAGAAAAAGAGGAAGTGAAACAGAAGGCCCCCAGTCCTTCCTTGCGGGGGGGATTGCGCAAGACGAAGAAAGGGTTCAGAGCAGCGGAGGATGCTTTGGACAATTGCCTCAATCGCCTCACCCTTCCTGCGAGAATTGCGTTCCAGGAACTTTTCATCGGGTTCAGCAAGAAGGACAAGCGAACGGATGATGAAGAGGCGGGAACAGAACCAGGAGAGGACAAGATAGTGGTCAAGGACCTGACCAAGGTGTTCAACGCTCACAATCCGGAGAAGATACTCGGTATGCTGAGAGCGGGTGAGGGAAAAGGCGACATCCTGGAAAGGACCGGGGCGACGGTAGGACTGTACGACATCAACTTCACGGTCAAGCAGGGCGAGCTGTTCGTTCTCATGGGACTTTCCGGAAGCGGAAAGTCCACATTGGAACGGTGCGTCAACCGCCTCATAGAACCGACTGCCGGCCAGATACTGATCGACGGCACCGATGTCCTGAAAATGAGCCGGGACGAGCTGAGGGAGTTCAGAAAGCAGAAGATAGGCATGGTATTCCAGAGCTTCGCCCTGCTCCCGCACCGAACGGTACTGGAGAACGTTTCCTTCGGTTTGGAGGTCCAGGGAGAAGGCAGGGAGGAGCGTTTCGCCGCCTCGAGGAGGGCCATCGAACTGGTCGGACTCGCAGGTTACGAGAACATGCTTCCTTCCGAGCTCAGCGGGGGAATGAAGCAGCGCGTGGGACTGGCCAGGGCATTGGCGACCGATGCAGATATCCTGCTCATGGATGAAGCGTTCAGCGCACTGGACCCCCTTATACGCAAGGACATGCAGAACGAACTCCTGGAACTGCAGGAGCGCATGCGCAAGACGATCATTTTCGTGACTCACGACCTTGAGGAGGCATTGCGCCTCGGCGACCGCATCGCACTGATGAACGACGGGCGGATCATACAGATCGGCACGGCCGAGGAGATCCTGACCAACCCGGCGGACGACTTCGTGATACGTTTCGTGGAAGGAGTGGACCGAGACAAGGTGCTTTCCTGCCAGAACGTCATGATGAAGCCGGAAAAGACCGTGACGGTGGGTCAGGGGCTGAGAACGGCCCTGATGATAATGAAGGACGACAGTCTTTCCACCGTCCCCGTGCTGGACAAGGACAAGAAGTTCATGGGCCTGCTCAACGCCGACGATGCACTGAAGGCCATCAAGGACGGCAAGACCAAGATAATGGAGGTGGCCCGCACCGATATAAGCACGGTGGAACCGGAAACCTCCTTGGACGAGCTGATCTCGATACTCATCGTCACAAATTACCCCATACCGGTCCTGGGAAAGGGCGGGCGGTTGATGGGCATGATAGTGCCGGGGAACGTGGTTCCTTTCCTTAACTCCCACCGGGGTGATAACTGATGGTCGAAAAGATACCGTGGGGGGAGTGGGCAGAGCAGGCCGTTGATGTCATAAAGGACAACCTGCAACCCCTTTTGGACGCCATATACAGCTTGCTGAACTGGATGGCCGATTCGACCCAGGACCTGCTGATGACGGTTCCCGACCTGTGGATGATACTGATAATATCTGTGTTCTCCCTGCTCGTCACCCGCAAGATCATAATGTCGGGATTGATCGGCGTTGCACTGCTGGTCATCTGGAACATGGGACTGTGGGAACTGTCCATGTTGACCCTGACCCTGGTGGTTGTGGCGGCTATCATATCTCTGCTCGTGGGCATACCCCTGGGAATATTGAGCGCCAAGAGCGACTGGCTCAACAAGGGGATGAAGGTGGTCCTGGACTTCATGCAGACCATGCCTTCCTTCGTTTACCTTATCCCCGTCGTGATATTGTTCCGACTGGGGAACGTTCCCGGCATCATCGCCACGGTTATATTCGCCCTGCCCCCAGTGGTCCGCTTCACGGACCTGGGCATCAGGGAGGTGCCAAAGGAGCTGAAGGAGGTGTCCGAATCTTTCGGCACCAACTGGTTGCAGAAGCTCACCAAGGTGGAGCTGCCAATGGCCAAGCCCACCATAATGGCGGGCATCAACCAGTGCATAATGCTGTCGCTTTCAATGGTGGTCATTGCCTCCATGATAGGGGTCGCTGGCCTGGGAAGGGACGTGCTGATGGCCATCCAGAGGGTGGATGTCGCCATGGGGTTCGAGGCCGGTCTGGCCGTCGTGCTGCTGGCCATCATCCTGGACCGCATAACGCAGAGCATTGGGAGCAACGGATCATGATTAAAGATATCAAAGGGGGGCGGCGCCTGGCGTCTACCCCCGGAGAGATAGGTAGGTGAAAAAGAATGGATAAGAAAAGTAGGAACGTAGTGATCGGCGCCATAGCTGTCGTCGCGATAATAATCGTGGCCGCCCTAGCGGTCATGTGGATGGGCGGCGATGGAGATGATGAGAGCGAACCGATCCAGTTCGGATACGTCCTTTGGGAGGGCGAGATCGCCGCTACCAACGTGATGACCCTGGTCCTCGAGGAGGCGGGATTCGAAGTGGATATGGTGAACGTTGATGCCGGCATCATGTACGAATCTTTGGCCAGCGGTGACCTGGACATTAGCGTGTCCGCCTGGTTGCCAGCCACACAGGCCAACTATTGGGAAGTGTACGGCGAGGATATCGATGATGTCGGTGTAAACCTGGAAGGTTGCGCCATCGGCCTGGTCGTCCCGACGTACCTGACCGAGGTGAACAGCATCTACGACCTGGCCAACTACTCGACCGAGTTCCAGGACAGGATAGTCGGTATCGACCCGGGCGCGGGCATGATGACCAACACTGCCGATGCTATCGACGAGTATGGCCTGGAAGGCTACGAGCTTCTGGCCAGCAGCAGCGCCGGCATGCTCGCCGAGCTGACCGCCGCTTACGATGGTGAGGAGTACATCGTGGTGACCCTGTGGTCCCCGCACTGGGCCTTCGCCGAGTGGGACCTGAAGTACCTGACCGACCCGCTCGGAACGTTCGGCGAGGAGGAGTTCGTTCACTCTCTGGCCCGCGAGGGATTCCAGCAGGACAACCCTGAAGCGTACGCCATCCTTGAGCGGTTCAACTGGACCCAGGATGACATCCAGTCCATCATGGCCGACATAGCCGGCGGAATGGACGAGGTCGACGCTGCTCAGAAGTGGATAGACGCCAATCGCGACAAGGTCGATGAATGGCTCGGACTCTGAGCGAATAAACCATTTCACACAAACCATTTACCATTTTTATATTTTCAATGAGAATTTCCGCAAATAAACCGGGAAAAACAATGACATGCTCGGTCCTGTATGTGCAAAAACCACGACAATCCTTTTATGACTGGGACACTATAATAGAGGTTCGGAGTGAATGCGTTCCATGGACGACGGCAAGTTCCCCCTCAAACTAGATGGCTACTATCACTGGATAACGGTCAACGGAGAGAGGTTCGAGACGGACATAATAATTCATACCGACGGAAGTGTATCCGAAAGGCTCGAGTTCCTTTCCGTTCCGTACAAGTACGGGTTCCACATCCCGCTCTCCGAGGCGGAGCTTGATTTCCTGGACGATGAGAAGCCGGATAAGGTGTACATAGGGTGCGGGTACAAGGCCATGATGAACCTGACATTAGGGGCCCAGGAACTTCTGAGACCTTATACCTACATAGAAAAGAGCACCTTGGACATCATAGAGCTGATCAACAAGGAGAAACCCTCCAACTTCGTTGCCATCATGCATGTCAGGTGTTGAGGGGCCGCCATACTTTCCCGGGAATATCTGAAGGCGCTCAAAGCTGAGATGCCATATATCGGATCGTTATCCTATCGATCGCCAGGCTTGCCCCTGATAAATGTGGCGTTGGACCGTTTATAACTCCCGTTCCCTTTCCGATCCTGGCCTGGCCTTTTTTCGTTCGGGACAAAGTTCGATAATCATTTAAGCAAGGCACCCGCATGGTCCCTTGTGAACGGTTCGCGGGCAGCATCGGCGAGAGATCGCTCGGTCAAAAGGCTGTACTCGGTCAAGGAATTTTATTGGATAGCGTACGACGCCTTCCGCACCATGCGTAGAACGGGCAGGGCCAAGAAGGCAGGGGATCTCGGTCCCAAGTTCATCAGGAGAATAATGCTCGCCGTCACAGAGGTGAACGATTGCCAATTATGCTCCTATGCCCATACCAGGATGGCATTGGAGGACGGCATGAGCGAAGCGGAGATCAAGGGCATGCTGGAAGGAACCCTGGAAGGGGTTCCGGAGGAGCAAGTGGCCGCGATGATGTTCGTTCAGCATTACGCCGAATCCCGTGGCCGGCCTTCCGAGGGTTCTTGGGCCCGCATCGTAGAACTGTACGGTACGGAAACGGCGCAGGGAATATTGGGGGCGGTGCGGATGATAACGATGGGGAACGCTTTCGGCATAGCCTACGGCTCCTTCGTGAACCGTTTCAGGGGCAGGGCGGACCCCCGCAGCTCACTGGGTTACGAGTCGTTGATGGTCCTGGGCTCGATGTTCATGATGCCGGTGGCCCTTGCGCACGCCCTGCTCTCCCTGGCTTTGAAGAGGCCGCTGATCTCCTTCGAGAATTGAGAAAGGGCTTGGAACGTCATCCCCGTGACAACCCTATCGCGGTGGGTATGGTTGATGATAGGGGCGGGTCAAGGTCAATGGACCTCCGCCAGGCCCGCGATCGAGGCGTTGGCCCTTTGAACGCCTGAATGAAGAAAGGGCTATTTTCTGGCCCACACGACCGCTCCCATGTGGTCCTTCCAAACAACGTCCACCTTGGAAAAGCCCACCTCGGAGAGCCAGCGAAGCTGGTCGGTGAGGCAGGGAAGGGAATCCTCCTTTCGATGACGTTGCATTACCGCATTGGCCCCTTCCTCCCCCATGCTGGCCCTCATGAAATCCATCCATCTTCTCTTGTAGTGGCCTTCCAACCAATCGTCGCACGACATAACCGCGTCAGCGTTCACGAACACGCCATCCGGGCGCAGGGAGCGGAGCACCATGGCGTAGAAGGAGCGTTTATCCTCGCCTGTTATAAGATGGTGCAGCGCCAGAGAGGAGACCACAGCATCGATATCCTTCGGCAGCTGAAGATCGTAGAAGTCCTTTACCAGGAATGTCGTGGCGCCGCTTTCGCCAAGCCTCTCCCTGGCCTTATCCAGCATGTTCTCGGTCATGTCCACCAGCGTCAGGTGACAGTTGGGGAAACGGTCGAGTACGCGTTCGGCAAGGGCGCCTGTGCCGGTGCCCAGGTCGATTATGCGCAGGGGTGCGTTCTCTTCGAACGGCAAGGAGCTCACTGCGGCCTCGAGCATAGGAAGGTAATTTGGCACGCTCCTGATTATCTCTTGGTCGTACACATCGCTACGGCTGGAGAAATCGTGTCGTATCGAGCGCATCTTTCTGTCCCTGTCCTCCCTCATCCGATATACGGGATCGGCGGTGCCTGGTTTAACACTTCCTTTGTTAAGCCGCATCAACCGAATGACCGGGCCGCGAAAACATGCGAGCCGGACAATCGATCGGCGTTACGGAAGAACAGGGAGCAAGTTTATCGAATCGAACATGAAGTACACATCGGTGATGTGATGAAATGCCCTGATTGTGGGTGGATCGGAGGGGAGGACGAGATGATCGAGATGGATACCGATCTGGAGCAGAACGATCACATCTACCTTATCACGTGTTACCTGGGCGTTAAGCGCGTGCTGTTGAAATGCCCGAAATGCGGGAAGCCCCTGCGAACATGTCGGTATATTTACGGGTCAAAACAGGAAGGTAGGGGCATCTGAGCTTTGCCGGATGTCATGGATACCTTATGACGGGTGGACCCGGGCGTTGATGATCTCCGAGAGTTCTTAGAAAATGGTGGACACTGGGGGATTTGAACCCCCGGCCTCCGCCTTGCGAAGGCGGCGATCTTCCGCTGATCTAAGTGCCCGTGCAGGCCTCAGGAAACATACCCAGGTTTATAACGTTTTGTGAATCGGTACATTACTAACAAGACTGTGGCGTAAAATACCAAACAAAGTATCAAGCGCACATAATATAGATTTAGTCCATATGGACCCGGAGGTGCATCTTCTCAGAACGGAGGAAGGTTCGACCGAGATCACCCACGTGTCCCTTTCCAACGTCCTTTATGCCATGCTTGTGCTCTACATCATTACGTTGTTCCTGGCCTTTTCGTATGCATTTTTCATCCTCATTTGGTCGATGCTATTGGTCGTTGTAGGGGCGCTTGCTGTCACGGTCTGCATATTGGGCGTGATCGAGATCATCGGACATCACCCCGATGCTCCATCGAAGACCAGGGTCCTGGTCTTCACAGCTTTCGCCATCGTGTGGTTCTTCTCATGGCGCCCGCTGCTTTTCATCTTCTGTGGCGGGTTCTGATCATTGGGACCCTTGGAAGATCAATTTCGCTTCAGCTCCGATGGGGCTGGGGAAAAATCAATGGACCGATGTAAGCGTCAGCCCAAGGTCTTCCTGGCCTTGGCCACCACGTCGTCCGTCATCTGCGGGGCGAATCCCAGGTAGTTCGCCGGGTCCATGACACTGGCCAGCTCGTCCTTGCTGAAGTGCTTCTTCACCAGGGGGTCCTGCCACAACGCCTTTTCCAGGTCCCAGCCCTTCTCCTCGGCCTTCATGCTTGTCGAACGCACTACCTCATGCGCCTCCTGCCTGCCTATGCCTTTCGAGGTTAACGCCATCATCACTGGCTCGGCCATGATCATGCCCTTGGCCGCTCTGATGTTCCTCAGCATGTTGTCCTTGTTGACAGATATCCCGCGGAAAACGCTCTCCATCTTGGACAGGATGTCGTCGGTCAGGACCATCACGTGCGGCAGCGTGAACCTCTCCGCCGAGGAGTTCGTAAGGTCTCGCTCGTGCCACAGGACCATGTTCTCGAAGGTCGGGGTGACGAAACCGCGGACGACGCGGCTGAGCCCGCAAATGTTCTCAGAGACTATTGGATTGCGCTTATGCGCCATGGTGGAGCTTCCTACCTGCTTCTTGGCGTCGAAGGCCTCGGCCACCTCAGCGATCTCCGTGCGCTGCAGGTTCCGCACCTCCGTGGCGTACCTCTCGCAGGACGTGCAAATGTTGGCCATCAGGCATACCATCTCGGTGTAGCGGTCCCTGCACACGACTTGGGTGGCCGCCTCCTCGTACCCTAGACCGAGGTCCTTCATCATGAAGGACTGGACCTCACGCGCCTTTGGACCAAGGGCGGCCGCTGTGCCTATGGCTCCGGATAGCTTGCCAACGCATGCCCTTCTCTGGCACTCCCTAAGCCTGTCCAGATGCCTCATTACCTCCGAGGCGTAGCCGGCCACCTTGAAACCGTACGTGGTGGGTATGGCGTCCTGCCCGTGCGTGCGCCCCATGCACATGGTGTCACGATGCCCCTCGGCCAGGTCGGCCAAGGCGGCCAGCAGGGCCAGAAGGTCGCTCTCCACGATCTCCAACGCGGCCTTCAGCTGCAACGCGGTGGTGGTGTCGATTATGTCATTGGACGTAGCGCCGAGGTGCACGTAGTTGCCAGCCTCCCCGCACTTCTCGGACAGTGCCTTTACCACGGCCATGACGTCGTGCTTGGTCTCCGCCTCGATCTCGTATACCCTCTCCCTGGTAACGATGCCTATGGAAGCCTGTGATGTTATTTTCTTGGCCGCCGCCCGCGGAACGTTCCCGGCCTTGGCGTGGGCACGGGCCAGGGCAGCCTCGACCTTAAGCTGTAGGTCTATCCTGCGGTCCTCGGAGAAGATGGACCTCATCTCCTTGCGCCCGTAACGAAAGTCTAAAGGACATATCAGCATTGAACACACCGTTCGTAAATAGGATGCTGAAATGATGCTCTTGGCATATAAGCTTACTATCGGCCGGGAAAGCCCCACTTTGATAATTTGGGGGTTACCATTAATATGCCACATCCGGATTTATTCGCCAGGTGTGACTTGAACTCAGCAACCGCGGGGGCCCTGCCCCGGGAGATGATCGAATTCCTGCTTTCACCGGGAGGGCATTCCCTGTTGATCAAGGGGGATGCCGGTACTGGCAAGACCACTATGGCCCTGCAGACGATAGAGGCCCTATCGGACATGCAGCCCGAGTACTACCTTTCATCGCGCGTCTCGGACGTGGCGCTGTACCACCAGTTCCCTTGGCTCAAGGAAAGGGTGGAGAGGAACCATCTCATGCGGGCCGGGATGGCCTTTCTGAGAAGGTCCTGGAACAAGGACGGTTCCGAACGGAACGCCCTGGAAGATGCGGAGCTTCATGTCGATCGACGAGAGCTGAACCGCCTGGAGGGGCAGATAGAGGCGGGAGAACTGTGTTTGGAGGACGAGGAGGGCCCGGCGCTGAGCCCTGACGGCTCGATAACCGTGGACGTGGGCTCCATGCTCCCCGAGCTGGAAATGGCCTACGATATCGCAGAGAGCAACCTGCCGAACAAGACCCTGGTGGTCCTGGACTCCGTCGAGGCCCTGGCCGAGAACTACGGCATACCGGCATATCGCATAATGAACGCCCTCCAGAAGGACCTGGTGGAGAAGGCGGGCACCAATGTGATATTCGTGATGGAGACCGCCGAGCGAAGCCATTTGGACTACCTGGGCGATGGGATAGTCCTCCTGAGCAATTCCGTGCACGGTAACAACCGCGTGCGCACGATGGACATAGAGAAGATGAGAGGATCCTCCATCAGGAACTGGAGGTACCTGTTCACCCTGGAAGGCGGACGGGTGACCGTGATGAAGAGGGACCTGGACCTGCGGGATTGCCTTCTGACCGGAGAGGGGACGGAGCTGCCTGCCGGTCGCGGCTCGTTCGGATGGTCGGAGCTGGACAGCCTGTTCGGCGGCGTGCCGCTCGGTTCCCTGACCCTGCTGGAGATAGGCACCGGGATACCGATGGAGCTCCTGGAGAAGATGGAGACCGCCCTTGTGAGGGAGCATTTGGTACAGGGCAGGGGGGTGCTCTGGTACCCGCAGCGTACCCTCGACCACAGGTCATTGCCCGGTAGGATGGATGGGGCGTCCCTGGACACGCTGCAGGTGCTTGATGCCAGCGAGGCCATGGATACCCTGCCCTTCATGAAGAAGATGGAGGGCGAGGACCTGGCGAACGATCTGCGCTGGGACTCCCTGAAGTACCTGCTGAAGGATTCGAAGCAGCCCTACCTGTCGATCATGGGGCTGGACGCCCTGGAGTCCGTTTACGGCAAGGCCGCCCAGAAGCTGATCAGGCACGTGGACCAAATGAGACGCGGCGGGCACATGGTGGTGCTCGAGGCGACGGACGGCTCGGGCGGGCTGGAGTCCCTGAGCCACCAGGCCCGCCTGCACCTTCGGTTGGAGAACTTGAACGGCTCGGTTATGCTGCGGGGGATAAAACCATCCACCATATTCCACTGCTTGGACGTGAGGGAGGGCGTCGCCCTGTGGAGACCTATGCTCTGACGTTATCAGCCATGATATCCGGGGAACGGGAGTTATATTATTGCCAGAAGGTACGCATCTCATGGCCAAGGACGTCCTGAACATGTCAAGGCTGCTGGCGGACGAGTATTCCGGCAGGATCCTGAGCCTCACCTTCACCCAGCCCCGTTCGGTACAGGAGATATGCGCCCTCTCCGGAATACCAATAGCGGTCGCCTATCGCCGCGTGACATCACTGGAGGCCGTCGGTCTTGTCAAATGCTGCCGCACAGACGTCTCATCCAACGGCAAGAGATGCAAATATTACATGTGCCAGGTGGACGCTGCCAGACTGACGTTCAAGGAAGGCCGCTTCGAGGTGGAGATAGAATGGAAGGACCGCTGCGGGGACATGGCGGCCCACGTTCACGAACGAACGGCGGAACAATATTTATCCAAGTAATCCTATGTAAGCGTCCAGATGGGGAACAGCGACCTGCTCGGCAAGTCCCGCCTTCTGACGGACGAGTATGCGGTCAAGATATTGATGGCCACGGTACGTTCGCCCCGCAGCGCCCAGCAGATATCGGGGCAGTTCGGCATACCCATAGCCGCCTGCTACCGGCGCATACGCGACCTGGAAATGGCCGGGCTCATCCGTTGCACGGAGAGGCGCCTATCCAGACAAGGAAAGCGCGTTTGCTACTATCAGTCGCGGGTCAGGACGGCCGCTCTGCAGTACGAGAACGGCCGTCTGAGGGTCCGCTTCACAATGCTGGACGGGTCCGATGACAACGACTGGCAAGATGTGGAGCTGGGTTCCGACCGCGACCCGGACGACGGAAGATGATCGGGAACGACCGATGCTGGATTGATCAACTTGCTTATCGAAAAAGTTATAAAGAGCATCTCTTATGCCTCTTTCCAGGCTTGGGTCTTATTTAATTTAAACATTTGAGCGTGAACGTTTATGACAGAACTCTTGGAGGACCTCGACCAGAAGCGTCAATTTAACAACAACGAGGCGGAGAAGCACCGCCGGCTCAGGGATGAACTGAACGACAAGACCAAGGAATGGGTTCAGAAAAGGGATGAACTCAACTCCAAGGTCCGTGAGCTGGTGGACAGTGCCGCAGGGCACCGCGAGAACCGCGACAAGATGAACGAACAGGTTAGAGCCGCCAAGGACGCCCGCGACAAGTTCAACGAACAGGTCAGCGAGCTCAACAAGAAGGTCATGGCCCTGAAGAAGGACAACATTCCTCAGGACGGGCCGTCAGTGGCCAAGCTCAAGAAGGACCTGAAGCAGCTAGAGTTCATCCACATGACCTCCGGAGACCTGAAGAGGGACAAGGAGAAGGCACTCGTCGAACAGATGAAGTCCCTCCAGACCCAGATCAAGGAGAGGGAGAAGTCCCTGGAGGCCAACGACGAGGTGCGGCAGGCCATAACATTGTTGCGCGAGGCCAAGGACAAGGCCGAGGAGCAGCACCGCATGGTCAGCGAACTCGCGGAATCCGCTCAGAACGAGCATGACGCCATGATAAAGATATACGAGGAGGCGGACAAGCTCAGGAAGGAAGCCGACGAGGCCCAGGAGAAGTTCATCGAGACCAAGGGCAAGGCCGACGAGGAGCATCGCCGTCATATCGATCATATAAGACAGGTGCACGATTACGACAAGATCATCACCGGTCTCCGGCAGAAGGCCCGCAAGGCCCGCAAGAAGAAGGACGAGAGCGTAGCCATGAAGGAAGCTGAGGGCATCTTTGATAAGTTCAAGAGCGGAGAGAAGCTCAGCACCGAGGACCTGATGGTCCTCCAAAAATCAGGCTACCTCTGAAAACCCCTTAACACCCAATACCATTTAAGACACTGGCTACCGTTCGTGGCCAGTGCTTTTCCTCTTTTTCAGAAAAATGGTAAACTATATATATCGTCGAAAAGATAGTAGTGTTCGGGAAGGTCTGGGCTGGTTTTCAGAGTGCATCCCATCCCTTCTGACAGGACTGGTCCTTCCCAAACCCCTTTTTCCATATTTCTCGGAGCAAAGGTTATTAGAGTCCATTAGATTGTCAATGAAGGTTCGAAGATGGTATTGGAAGGATTGGGCCAATCATTGAGGGACGTCCTGAAGAAGGTCGCCAACTCCAGCAACGTGGACGAGAAGCTCATCAAGGAGGTGTCCAAGGACATTCAGAGGGCCCTCCTGCAGGCCGACGTCAACGTCAAGATGGTCCTGGAGATCACCAAGGAGGTCGAGCGCAGGGCGCTCACCGAGAGACCCCCCGCCGGAAAGTCCGGAAGGGAGCATGTCATCAAGATCATCCACGATGAACTGGTCAAGATCCTTGGCGAGCAGCGTGCCTTGCCGATAGGGAAGCAGGTCATTATGATGGTCGGCCTGTACGGACAGGGCAAAACCACCAGCTCCGGGAAGCTTGGACGGTACTTCCATAAGAAAGGGCTCAAGGTGGGGCTGATAGCCGCTGACGTTCACCGTCCCGCCGCGTACGACCAGCTGAAGCAGATAGGCGACAAGGTGGGCGTGCAGGTCTACGGTTCTCCGGGTGAAAGCTCGGCCGTGAGGATAGTGGAGGACGGGCTGAGGGAGTTCAGCAACTTGGACGTTATCATCATCGATACCTCCGGAAGGCACGCCCTGGAAGGGGACCTGATAGAGGAGATCAAGCAGGTGTCCAAGGTGGCCAAGCCCACGGAGAGGATACTAGTGCTGGACGCCAGCGTGGGGCAACAGGCCGGCCCGCAGGCCCAGGCCTTTCACGACGCCGTCGGCGTGACCTCCGTGATCCTGACGAAAATGGATGGAACGGCCAAGGGCGGGGGGGCGCTGTCCGCCGTCTCCCGCACCAAGGCGGCCATCGTATTCATAGGGGTCGGGGAGCACCTGGAGGACCTGGACCCGTTCATTCCCACCCGTTTCATATCCCGCTTGCTGGGTATGGGAGACCTGCAGTCGTTGATGGAGACGGCCAAGGAGAGCATCACCGAAGAGCAGGCCATGGAGACCACCCGGAAGATCATGTCCGGCAAGTTCTCACTCAAGGAGATGTACGAGCAGATGGAGATGCTCACCAGCATGGGACCTCTGAAGAAGCTCATGGGCATGCTTCCGGGCATGGGCGGCGGGCTGCAGGACAAGGTCAACGTCGAGGAGACGCAGGAACGCCTGCGCCGCTACCGCATCATCATGGACTCCATGACCGAGGAGGAGATGGAGAACCCCAAGCTCATCAAGTCCTCCAGGGTCATACGCATAGCGCGCGGCTCCGGAATGGACGTCAAGCATGTCAGGGAGCTGCTGCAGCAGTACAACAACTCCAAGAAGGCCGTGCGCGGCATGATGGGCAACCGCAAGCTGCGCAAGCAGATGATGAAGCAGATGCAGGGCGGTGGCCTGGAGGGGCTGCAATGAGGCGCTATATAGTGATAGGGCACAAGGCCGCCACCGCCGCGATATTCAAGCTGGACGACCTGGCTGGCGGAGCCGGACGATTGGACGTTCTGCTGAGATGCATCAATTCCGCCTTCTTCCTCAGCCACGATATACGCAAGGATGTGGAGGTGATACTCGTGCTGCAGGGGCCGCCGGCCCCGGCGCGCACCATACGATTGGTTGGAAGCGAGCTGCGCTATCTGAACCCGGACGAGAGGAGCACCGGGGCGCTCATACGCAACGCCCTGATGAAGGACCCCCGGTCCGAGGAACGCAGCACCCCCGGGATATACGTAAGCTCGAGGACGTTCCCTGACGTTCTGGGCCTGCTCGGCGAGGGGACGGAGGTCGTCTACCTCAAGGAGGACGGGTCGGACATAAGGGAGACGGAGCTCCCGGAGGACGTGACGTTCGTCCTGAGCGACCATATGGACCTGACACCGGACGAGGAGGGTCTGCTTCTTCAGTACCAGCCGAAGGTGGTGAACCTGGGTCCGATATCCTATCACGCCGACCACTGCATCACCATAGTGAACAACGAGTTGGACCGCCGCTCCCATTGAGCCAAGGTTTATATTTCCCATAAAAGGTCGGATGTCCATGAACCAAAAGATCGCCCAGCATCGACATTGCAGGTCCTGTGGAAAGGCCTTCGTGGGCGACGGCAGGTATTGCTCGGAGGAATGCGAGAAGGGCAACGAAGAGACCCTGCGCAAGAAGAAGCGCCAGCTCCTCTTGCTTTACGTGGTAAGCGTCCTCATAATGATCGGCGCGCTAGTGGTCTCGGTGATGTGATGAAGGTAGGCGTCGGCGGTACGTTCAATGTGCTGCACCGCGGCCATCGCCGACTTCTCGATGTCGCCTTGGGGAACGGCGATCGCCTGGCGGTCGGGCTGATGAGCGACGATTACTGCCGGCGGAACAAGACGGCCGTGCTTCCCTACGCGGAAAGGGAGAGGGCGCTGAGCGAGTTCCTGAAGGGGAGAGGGGCAAGGTTCACGGTGGTCCCCCTGGACGAAAGGGAGGGGACCGCCCCCGCTGATGAGGAGCTCGATGTGCTGGTGGTGTCGCAGGAGACCCATGTGCTCGGCCCCCGTATCAACGACATGAGGTTGTGTAACGATCTAGCACCGGTGCGCATCGTGATCGTCCCCTACGTTCTGGCGGAGGACTTCCGGCCTATAAGCTCCTCCCGGATACTAGCCGGGGAGTTAGACGAGGAAGGGCGCCTTCTCCGTCCTTTGAGGGTCAACGTGGGTTCCACCAACCCGGTCAAGGTGTCGGCGGTGCGGGACGTGCTGCAGCGGTTCTTCCCTCGGATGACCGTCAATGCCGTTAACGTCCAACGCGCCGTAGGCGAGCAGCCTTGGGGAAAGGAGGCCGAACTGGGAGCGGAGGCGAGGGCCAGGGAGTGCCTGGCCGACGGGGACCTGGGAGTGGGCATAGAGGCAGGGGTGGTGGAAAGGGAGGACGGTCTCTACGACGTTCAGCACTGCGCGATCGTGGACGCCATGGGCTGGACCAGCAGGGGGCATGGCATGGGGTTCCGCTACCCGCCGGCCTTGGCGGGCATGGTACGCCAGGGAATGGCGGTGGGGGACGCCTGCGCGCAGCTGTTCGAAGAAGGGGACCAGGGATCGGGAAAGGGGGCCATCGGCATACTCACCAATGGCGTCCTGGACAGGAAAGGGCTGACGGAACAGGCCGTGTTGGCAGCAATGGTCCCTCGAGTGAAGAAGGAACTGTATCTCTAGATGACCGCCTTGTCCCTTTCCTTGCGCACGTAGGCCATGTAATCCTCCATGGTGGCGCAGTTCTCAGGACCGACGCAACCGAAGCGGTTGTACTTGGTGCAGTAATCCCCCCCGATGCAGTAAGGACAGGAGGCCTCGCGGTCCTCCATCTTGCACTTGTCCTTGATGCAGGCAAAGCCGTAATAAAGGCCGTAGCATTTCCCATCCGGCCCAAGCCGGGGACACTCGCTCATTCCCTCCACTCCCCCGGGTATGCCTTGTCGTGATGGCGGTACCATCCCTGACGATCTAACAACGACGAAGCCTTGCGGTCCTTGACCGGGCATTCCTGGTCCCCGATGCACCTCAGGCCGGGCACCTTGCCATGGGCGCAAAAGCTATCCCTGTACAGATAATCGCACATCGACATCCCATCCTGCTCTGACAGCAAGGATATATTGATTCAAGGGCGTTAAATAATTTGCCCGGAATTTATCAGCACGTGGAGTCGGGGTTGCTCTCCTAGATCCCGAACCTGCCGCCCTCCGTGTCAAGGCAGGCCGCCATAAGGCCGAGATCACCCACCTCGGTCCAGGACGGTACGACCTTGCCGCCGAGCTCGGTGATCCCCTACAGTGCCTCCCCGACCGATGCTGCACCGATATAGTTGGTGATGCCGGCGTCCCATTCGCTCTTCTTGCCCATCCCCCGCCCGGGAACGTGTTGCCATCCCTGTCGGATGTATTGATCCCGAAATACCCGAACGGACCGGGTGCGCGCCAGAACTTCCGGTCGAAAAGCCTTCCGTGGAAGGAGGCCGCCATTTTCAGGCCTCGGCTGGAAGGTCAAGATGGACTGTTGCGACCAGAACTTTCACCTTGCAAATATCTGCATGCAGTGGTTCATTGACCTATGCCGGGTATGGTCGAACATGAACGGAAGCTGCCGCTCCCACGACCGAACCTTCCATCTCGAAAACGGATAAATAATCGCCTTCAGCTCAAGAGCGCATGGCCGATGATAAGGAGCTTCGCGAGGCGGCGAGGATTGCGCTGACCGATTGCCTTGCTGTCAAGGAAGGGGAGCGGGTGCTGATGATCACCAATCTGGGAGGTGACGTGTTCGATATATGCCAGGAGCTGTTCCGGCAGGCCATTGAGCTCAAGGCCGTCCCGGCCATGGTCGTCCAGCAGGACAAGGACAACTTCACCATGGCCGACCCGGCGGTGCTTGACGCCATAAGAGGGGAGCCGGACGTCATCATCGCCATATGCAGGGGGCGCATCGGCAAGGACCCCTACGGCATGCGCATCGGTTATGTCGGCAGGGACGGCGAGAAGTACTCGCACATATTCGACAAGGTGCTGGACGGAGACAGGCGTTGCCGTTCCTTCTGGTCGCCCAACTGTACCAGGGAGATATTCGAGAGAGGGGTCCCCATCGATTACGTAAAGTTGAGAAGGAACGCCGCCTCCCTGAAGGAGAGGATGGACAGGGGAAGGAGCGTGCGGGTGACCTCCCCGGCGGGAACGGACCTGCGTTTCGGCATCGATGGGCGAAGGGGGCATTATGACGATGGGGACTTCACCCTGCCGGGTAAGGGAGGGAACCTGCCCACGGGCGAGGTATACGTCTCGCCATCCAATGGGACCGCGCAGGGGGTGATCGTCTTCGACGGGACCGTGGACCTGGACACCTACGCCGAGATGCCTGACGTTCCGGTCCGGGTGATGTTCGAGGAGGGTTTCGCGACCGGGATATCGGGAGGGGAGACGGCGCGCAAACTGGATGCCCTGCTGAAGCGTTCCGAGGCCATGGCAAGGGACCGGGGCATGAAGGAAGAGGAAAGGAACACGCGTCACCTGGGAGAGCTGGGGATCGGCCTCAACCCCAGGGCCATCATGTCATGCAACACCCTGGAGGACGAGAAGGTCGGGGGCACCGTGCACTTCGCCATCGGGATGAACCTGGAGAACGACGCCAAAGCCCTGGTGCACCTGGACTGCCTTGTGCTGGACCCGGACGTTTACGTTGACGACGAGCTTGTCATGGAACACGGGAAGCTGCTGGTCTGAACGGGCCACGATAACGGGAGCAGCGAGTCTAGGACCTGAAGAGCTGCGGTCGGGAGGGGTGACGTGACATGCCCTTGGGATACCGGGATCTCGATCGGGGGATAGGGGTGATCTTCGTGGACAAGGGCATCGGCGACCTGGCGCCAATTATCGCCGGCGCGACGGGAGCTGCGGGAAACGCGTGGGGCGGCGAGCTTTCCGTCCTGGGCGGGCAGCAGGACCAGGCCCGAAGGGGCTAGCATGCGGGTAGCTTCGGCCGAGTGACCGGCCTACTCCTTTTTCACCTGTTCGATTAGCTTTAAACCATCACCTGCGCATCGTTACTGGATAAACATGAGCGACATGAAGAAGAAAAAGAAGGGAGCGGGCGAGCCCCCGGCGAACAACAATAGGTCGGACCACAAGAACTCGAAACCATCCGCGGTCGTGAGCGATACGGGAGTTCATGACAGCAAGAAGGGTTCGAAAGGCAGGAAGTGATCGAGAACGATGGTCCGGCGAGCACGCCCGCTTTGCTGCCACATCGCCGGAACAGCTCTTTTTTTGCATATTGAGAAAGGGAAGCGCCGAGGGGGAGATTCGAACTCCCGAGGTACAGGTACCACCGGTTTTCAAGACCGGCGCCGTTGTCCGGGCTTGGCTACCTCGGCTTGTCTAAACGATTTTTTCACCGCGTCCGGACGTCAGGTCCTGCAGGTCCAGTTCGAAGGCGATTATGGGATGGCCTAGCTCGTAGGCGGTTATCACCTGCGGGTGCAGCTCTCCGAAATGCCCTACCGTGCGGCCGTTCACCTTGATCACAGCGCATCGCCCGGGGATGAACATTTCCATATCGCCGGGGAGTAGGGAGCATTGCACACCCAGCTCTTTCATTACCCCCTCGGCCAGCGACTTCATCTCGGTGAAACCGGCCTTGGAGTGTATGGACATCGCCGCCAGGTGCCTTCTCCTTTTAGCCTCTATGACCACGTCGCCCACCTCGAATACGCGCTGGGGCAGGTCCCGGTGCTTGCTGCGTCGCAATACGGTGAGCAACGACGGTATCAGATGTACCCGGAGACAGTTGTGGTCCTCGCTGACCGGGTTCAGCACCTCCACCGCCTGGACCTCTGGATAGGGGACCTTGGAGAACTGCTCCTCCATGGACGACAACGTCAGGGTGGTTACCTCCCAATGGCCGTAACCGACCATCATCTGGCGCACCAGATCGGCCACCCTCTCAATGCGCCTCTCGCCTCCCGTGGTCCGGAACACCGGCTTGGAATCGCCAAAGTTCTCGTAGCCGTAGCCGATGGCCACGTCCTCCACGACGTCCGCCACGTGGATGAGGTCCATACGCACCGGGGAGGAGGAGACCTTGACCTTGTGGCCCTTGGGCTCGGCGGAATAGCCCATTCGTGTCAGGCATTGGCACATGGACAGCGGTTCAAGGTCCAGGCCCAGGATTGCGTTGGTCCTCTCAACGTCCAGGAGCCACTGCTTCGATCGGAGATTGGGGGTCATCCCCTTCTCCTCGCCGCGCAATGTGATCGTCTCAATGACCCCGCCCCTTTCAGCTATGGAGGTGCAGACGATGTTCAGAACGCCGCTGATGGTGTTGTGATCGGTACCCGTGACGTCTATGAACAGGTTCCTGGTCTGCTCCGTGACCGTGGTCAGCCTGCCGTTGATTATCGGCGGGAATGAAAGCACCTCGTTCCTGGAATCGAGTATGACCGGGTACAGCTCCTTGCCATCCAGCAGCTGCCTGTAGTCCCTTCCCTTCTCGTGCCTCTCCAGAACCTCGTCGAGGTTCATCGCCTCCTCCTTGGCCAGAGGCACGAAGGAAATGGATCCGGGAGGCACCGCCTTGTACACGAAGGGCGGACGTACCTTGTCCAGGTCGTGAACGCCTATGGCCACCTTGGCCCTCTTGCGGCCCACGGTGAGGTGCAGCTTCTCTTGCAGCTCCATGAGGGAGCGTATGCTCTTATCATCGAGGGTGACCCCCCTGATGACGGCTCCCACAACGTAGGGACGTACGCTCCTGACGGAGGGTTCCACCTTCATGACTATGTCGGAAGCGGACATGTCATAGGTGCGAAGCCCCAGATCTATGTCGAAGAAGGCGCGCAAAGCCCTTGCCAGCCCCTCCACGGAATACAGGTCCGGACGATTGGGGAAGAACTCGATGGAAGCCTCCTTGGTCACCGGGTCGAAATCATGGAAGTCAGCGCCGATCATGGGAATGCGATCCAGGACCTCGCGGTCCTCCATCCCGGTCCCCATCAGGGACTTCAAATCCTCGAGATTGAAGTTGATGACTGGCATTGCGTCCGCACCATAGGGTAGAAGGTATATGAGGGTTTTTAATCCGGGGAAGGTCTGGTGAACTCATCTCCCCAGGGCCTTGTGGGCCTTGCCAAGCTCTCCTGCGGATTGGGCGGCGAGAGTGGACAGCTCGCCCGCCAGGACCAGGGCTGCGGCGATCTCGGCCAGTTTCTTGGCCTTTCCAGCGCCCAGGCATCCCATCATGGACAGTGCTTCGCTCTGACAGGGAAGCCTGGTGCCGCCCCCGACCGTCCCCACCTCCAGACAGGGTAGCCGCACCGACAGGTACACGCCTTCATCGCAGGGCTCGCAGGTGGTGCTGACCATGCTTCCCTCGACAACCTGGGCAGCGTCCTGCCCGGTGGCTATGTAAAGGGCCGCGAGCATGTTGGCGGCATGGGCGTTGGAGCCGTAGGAGAGCGACATGCCGCTGCCGACCAGGTTCTTTCGGTAGCAGGTCTCCACCATCGCCTCTGGCGTGGTGTGCAGCTTGTCACCTACGAGTTCGGCTGGAACGCGCACGTCGGCCAGAACTGTCTTGCCCCTCCCGTCTATGAAATTGATGGCCGCCGGCTTCTTGTCAACGCACATGTTGCCCGAGACCGATATGAGTTTAATGTCTGTGCCTTCCTCGATGAGCCTGCAAGCCGCCTCGGTGGCGATCGTGCACATGTTCATGCCCATGGCGTCCCCGGTGTCGTACGAGAACCTGAGGAACAACGAGCGCCCTGAGGCGAAGGCCCTGACCTTGACAAGCTTGCCGTGACCGGTGGTGGCTTCCGCCGCGGACCTGACCTCGTCCATATGCTGATCGACCCAGTCCACCACCCGCTTGCTGTCTCGCACCCCTTGTGTCCTGAACACCGGCGCCCGGGTCATCTCGTCCTTGATGATGATGGCCTCCGCCCCGCCGCTGGCGCTAATTATGGAAGCTCCGCGGTTCACCGAGGCGACCAGAGCGCCCTCGGTGGTGGCCAGGGGCACCAGGAACTCGCCGCTCGCGTGGTCCCCGTTCACCTTGATAGGACCGACGAAGCCCAGAGGCACCTGTGTGGTGCCGATCATGTTCTCCACGTTCTTCTCGGCGACGATGGGGTCGAAGGTGCAGTTGCCGGCATGCTCCAGCTTCACCCCGGTAAAGGATTCGACGGCCTTTCGGCGATCGTCCATGTCCGCCCGCGTCCTTCCCTTGTTCCGAAGGCCATCGTGAAAGCTCATCATCACAGAATCAGGATCGTATTAGATAACCTTCTCGCCCCTTCCTCGGGTGCAAAAAGAGAGTTCAATTTATTTTTAAGAAAACAGGGGGATAATTAATTAAAGGCAACTGCTTAAAATCCGTTTTATCGCTCCAATTGATTTTCAATTCTACATATAGTTACGGGTTAATCTTTAATATCAGAAGCGTTCATGCGGTCGATTCAAGGTGCGAACCACCTAGAGGGCGTTACCAGAAATGTACACCATGAGTCCGAAGACGGGCAAGCTTCTGAGCGATGACGAAGCTATAGAGAAGTATGTGAAGGAGAACCAGTGGGGACTGGCAACCGCGATAGACCTTAGAAAATGCGATCCGGAGAAGATCCGCAGCAAGGATGTCATCACACAGTTCTCGATAGACCTTTGCGAGTACATCAACATGAAGAGGTTCGGCGACCCCGTGGTCGTCCGGTTCGGGCCGATCCCCAAGGTCGAGGGATACTCGCTGGCCCAGCTGATCGAAACCTCCATGATCTCCGGTCACTTCGCCGAGGACACCGACCGCGCGTTCATCGATGTTTTCAGCTGTAGGGAATACCCCCCGCAGAAGACGGCTGAGTACTGCAAGAAGTACTTCGGCGCCGAGGAGATGGAGTACTCAGTATCGTTCAGGAATTAAAACGCTCGCCTGAAATATAGGACCGAAAAGATTTAACGCCCCAGCTGCGGCCACGGCCGCAGTCTGGTTCCAACTTCTTCCAATCCCCCTTCTCCGTTATCGCTTTGATCGCAGCGATTTTTAGGCGCTAGAAGAGCCATTCTGTGCCAGGACCATGGAAAGGTTTAAAATTGAATGCCGCATTCGCCAATCCACTTGGGCCCATAGCTTAGCCTGGTTGGAGCGCCCGGCTGATAACCGGGAGGTCAGGTGTTCGAATCACCTTGGGCCCATCCATTTCA
>JAAYDU010000070.1 GCA_012729095.1 Methanobacteriota archaeon
AAGGAAGAACGCGGGGAGGAGATCGGACATCTGGCCGCCGGCATGATATTGGACTTCATCGTCGAGGAACTGGCCCCGGAGTTCTACAACCAGGGCGTCCAGGATTCCTGCGCCTACATGAACGAGCGCGTCGAGGACATGCAGTCGCTTCTGCTTTGAGGACGCGGTCCATCAAGGCCGACGCTCATTCGACCTTCTTGATATTTCCCCGATCGTCGTAGACGAAGCCCAGGAACGAGAACTCCCGGTCCGTTCTCTGACGGGCCTCCTTGAGAATGCTCTGGTAGATGGACGAGGCCATGTCCCGGGAGAACTTCGCCTCGGGGAACATTATGGCCAACGAACCGACGTCCCTGGCCACCTCCACGTAGTCGCCGAAGTGAACCTGCTTTCCGGCGGTCGTCACCGACTCGATGAACTCCAGCCGCTCCAGCCTTCCGTCCTTCAGCACCTGAAGGGCGCATCTCAGCCCCGAATCGTCCATGGTCAGCTGGGTCTGGAGCTCCGGGGAGGCCTCCCTGATCTTCTCCGACCTCTTCCTGGCCACCATCTCCAGGAACACCTTGGTCTCCTCACGCATGATGCTGTGAGACGGTTATGTGCACTTCACCCTTTGCATGACGCATTTTCAAGGGGAGGCCTCGTCCCTGAACAGATAGTGGCTCAGGAATATCATCCAGGCTATGTCGACCACGGCGCAGATGGTGGCGGGAACCGCCGCCACGGGCCCTATGAGGCCTATGGCCAAGGTGGCGGCCATCCCGGTGTTCTTGTGCGACGAGAAAAGCACCTCGGGGACCCTTCGCCTGTGAGGTACGTTCTTTCGCTTGAGGTACCAGTTCCAGAGCAGCCCGATGCCGAATATCCGCAGTACCGCCGCGGTCAGCAGCATGGAGAGAAGCGCCCAGTCGCCGAAGAAGATGTTGCGGTTCGGACCGGCCACCGCAATGATGAGTATGAAGAAGGTCACGTTCAACGCCGCCGATTTGTAATCCTGACGGATGTTCAGTTTGCGAAGGGGGCGGGAGGCGATGAGCGGCAGAACGATCAGCAGACTGACATTGAATATCAGGATGCCCGCGTCGATGGCCTGTCCCAGGAAAAGTAGGGTGACCAGGGGCGTGAAGGCCAGGGCGATGATGTACAAGGACGCCGTGGAGACCAGAGTGGGTTCCAGGTCCCCCTTCATCATGTAGGTGAACGGAACGACCGATATCGCCGAAGGCACGGCGGCGGCGATTATCCAGCCGTCCCGCAGGTCCCCCTGGAAGAAGAAGGAGATCAGGACGGTGGCGCCGGAGGCTAGCACCATGGAGAGAAGGAACGCCCGGCGGACGGAGACGACATGGTCCCTGACCTTCAGTCCCCGCAGCTGCAGGTTCGTGAGAGACAGGGACATCATGATCACCAGCGTGATCATGGCGATGTTGCTGTTGGTGAGGAACAGCACATTGGGAAAACCTCCCAGCGCCAGCGCCGTGATGAAGGACACGGTCATCATCAACGCGTTGTTCCCCAGTATCCGCATGACGCCCATGCATCCCGAGATGGAGAACCATGATTAACGGTTTTCCGGCGTACTGATTTTCAAAAAGGGAGAGAAAATGGTTTGAAAGGGGTTTTCAGGAACTTCAGTTCCCGAGCATGGCCTTCAGGTCCTCGTCCACGTCGCCGATGGGCATCCAGTTGTA
>JAAYDU010000071.1 GCA_012729095.1 Methanobacteriota archaeon
CACAGTGCGCCGATAGGTCCCTGCAGGAACAACGATGCGACATCGCGTGATGACTGGAGGACAACCCCGGGGCACGACAACGAACCCCCTGCCCGGGTCAGTGCGGGGAGCGCGGTCCGCCGCGGCCATGAACCGATCTGTTAGGGCAGGGGGCACACACTGACGATGATTTTAGAAAGGACGAAAGGGGTTTTGAAGAGGTTTGCCGCCTACTCCTTGCAGCCCCCCATCCTGGCCTGTACGAACTTCCTGAACTCCTCCACCACCAGGATGCTGCTGGAGACCAGCACGACCGCGGCCCAGTCCCAGGCGGACAGGGACACCGTGCCAAGTCCGGACTGGAAGAACGACAGTTCGGTGGCCATGTAAAGCAGACCGGTCGAAGCGGCCATTCCCATCAGCAGGTAGCGGTTGCCGGCCAGCTTCATCCTGAGGATGGACCGGGTCCGGGAACGACAGTTCATCGCGTTCCACACCTGGTACATGGCCATGGTCACGAAGGCCACGGTCATTGCCTTGGCCTTGGCCTCCTGCGGATCGGACAGGCTGGAGAAGGCCCTGTCGAACAGGAAAAGTGTTCCGATGGCCATGGTCACCCCCAGGACGATGATGTTCTGGACCATTTTGAAGGTGATGATCTTGGAGTCGGGGGAGCGGGGCGGCTCGTCCATGATATGAGGCTCGCCGGGTTCCATGGCCAGGGTCTTGTCCAACAGACCATCGGTCACCAGGTTGATGTACAGTATCATTATCGGGGTGAGTATCAGGAAGTCGATCCCGTTGGTCCCGGCCAGCAGCAGAAGGAATCCCAGTATGGTCATTATCTCCCCGGTGTTGGTGGTTATCAGGTACTTCACCACCTTCCTGATGTTCTCGAAGACCACCCTTCCCTCCTCCACCGCGTTGACGATGGTGGCGAAGTTATCGTCGGTCAGCACCATGTCCGCGGTCTCCTTGGTGACATCCGTTCCGGTGATGCCCATGGATATCCCCACGTTGGACGCCTTGAGCGCGGGGGCGTCGTTGACCCCGTCCCCTGTCATGGCCACTATGTGACCCCTGCGCCTGAGCGATTCCACGATGGAGTGCTTGTTCCTGGGAGATACCCGGGCGAACACAGCCACGTCGAGTATCATGGCGTCGATGGTCGCCTCGTCCATGTGTTCGATCTCTTCCCCTTCCACCACCCTCTGGTCGCCTTTCAGTATGCCCAGCTCCCGGGCGATGGCCTCGGCGGTCTTCTTGTGGTCCCCCGTGCACATCACGACCTTGATCCCGGCCTGGTGGCAAAGGTTTACTGCCGCCTTCACTTCTGGCCGGGGAGGGTCGATCATGCCTATCAGCCCCAGGAACGTCAGTTTCTCTCCGGATTCCATCATGGATCGCTTGACCGATGCAAGCTCGCCCTCCTCGATGGTTCGGGAGGCCACGCCAAGCACCCTCAGGGCGTCCTCGGCCATCGATCCGCTGCGGTCCATGACCATCCTGCGGTCCTCCTCGGTCATGCTCCTGACCTTTCCCGACTCTTGTACCGACCCGCACATGCCCAATATCGTTTCGGGAGCGCCTTTGACCTGAACCAGTACCTTTCCCTGGTAAGGATGGAAGGTGGCCATGAACCGGCGCTTGGCGTCGAAGGGAACCTCATCCACCCGCGGATAGTCCCTGTTCTCCTCTTCCTGAGATAGCCCGGCCTTGCGGGCGGCCACGACAAGAGCTCCCTCGGTGGGGTCCCCGACGATCTCCCACCTGGAACCCTCATCCACCTCATGCAAGCGCAATCGGGAATCGTTGCAGAGCAAGCTGGCCCTCAGCAAGGACACCAGGTCCGCGTCGGAGGGTCCGATCGGTCCCTTTTCCAAGGAGAACTCGCCCTCCGGAGCGTATCCAGCACCGGAGATGCCAATGTCCTTCCCGCCCGCGAATACCCGGCGGGCGGTCATCTGGTTGGTGGTCAGTGTCCCGGTCTTATCGCTGCATATGGTGGTCACGGAACCCAGTGTCTCCACGGCCTGCAGCTTGCGTATGAGGGCGTTGCGCCTGACCATGCGGTGACCCCCGATGGCCAGGGTTATGGTCAAAACCACCAGCAGCCCCTCGGGAATGGCCGAAACGGCCGATGCCAGGGCGAACAGCAACATCTCGGTGAACTCGAACCCTTGCAGGAAACCCACGGCCAGCGTCAGTATGCTGGCGAACAGGGCGAAGGCCCCCAGCTTCTTGCTGAGGTCCTTGGTCCTGCGCTGGATGGGCGTCTCCGCCCTTTCGGTGCTTCCGATGAGCTGGGCGATCTTGCCTATCTCCGTTCTCATTCCGGTGGAACACACAACGGCCCGAGCCCGGCCCTGGGTGACGATGGTGCCGGAATAGACCAGGTTCTTGCGGTCGGCCACCCCTGACCCCGCAGGCATGACCTCAATGTCCTTCCGCACCGTGGTGGACTCCCCGGTGAGCATGGACTCGTCCACCTCCAGGTTGGCCGCCTCGAACAGGCGCGCGTCCGCGGGGACCTTGTCCCCAGCTTCGAGCAATAAAACGTCCCCGGGCACCAGGTGCTCGGCCTTGACCCTGATCTCCTCGCATGCCCCTTCCGTCTTGTCGCAGGGGCGGAGCACCTCCGCTTCCGGGGTGACCATTGACCTTAGGGCTTGAAGGGCCTTCTCCGCCCGGAACTCCTGGATGAAGCCCATGGCAGTGTTGAAAATTATGATGATGGCGATGACGATCGTATCCAGTGTCTTGCCGGCAAAGAAAGATATCAGTGCGGCGGCGATCAGAACGAAGTTCAGAGGGTTGCGCAGTTGCTCCATCAGCATGTGCCAAGGATTGATCCCTCCAGACTCGTCCAGCTCGTTCGGACCGAACTCTTGCAGCCGGGCCGTGGCCTCGGCCTCGCTCAGACCTTCTGGGGAAGAGCCCAACCTGTCAAACGCTTCGGATATCTCTATGTCGTGCCAACTGAACTCCTTGGTCATCTTTCACCACCTCGGTGAGCATCGATGATCGGGGGTTGACACAGACCTTCGCATGGAACGGAACAGACCTGAACAAAGGATGCTCCTTCAGGCCTTCTTGATGTGACCGGTGCGCCAGTGTCATCCGCATCTATTTTGGATATACAGCGTCGCACATCACTTATAAATGTTACGTCTTTATTATTTCGTAATATTGATAATCATAGCTCGCGCTTGCGGGCGGTGAGGTAACCCCTCATCTTAGGTAAACAGACCCCAGATTCCTGTCCTGCACCCAGTCGTCCTCGGTGTTGGCTGTCTTCTTGACGAGTATGAAGTCCTCGATACGGGTCGTTGACAGGTCGGCCATGGCTAGGGCCTCCGCCTCCGGGAACAGGGGCTCCTTAGGGGAGCCGTACTCCTTGGTGCCGTGGCTTGACAGCACTAGATGCTGGACCTTCAGGTTCAGATCGGGAGGGAAACCCGCGAGCGAACGGCAGGCGTCGTTGACCATTCCCGCGCCGATCACAAGATGCCCGATCAGACGACC
The DNA here is from genome assembly GCA_012729095.1 of Methanobacteriota archaeon. Classification (GTDB taxonomy): domain Archaea; phylum Thermoplasmatota; class Thermoplasmata; order Methanomassiliicoccales; family UBA472; genus UBA472. Next base: position 3,505 of record JAAYDU010000071.1, read on the forward strand.
TTCGTTGGTCGCCCCGATGATACTGCTCACGGTGTATTCGCGCAATTTACCCACATCGTGCAATATGGCCCCGGTCAACAGCAGGTCCCGGTCCAGGTCCGGATATTGTTGAGCGTAGTGCTCGCATGTCTTGGCGACCCGCAGGGTGTGCTCCAGCAGCCCCCCGATACAGTTCGAATGGTGGGTGATGGCCGCTGGACAGAAGCAGAACTCCTTGACGAACCTCTCGTCCCCGAAGAACGATTCCAGAAGCTGCTTCAGGTGGATGTCCTTTACATTCCTCATGAGGGTGAAGAGCTGGGACCTCATCATCTCCACGTCCTCTGTGGTGTTGGCCACGAAATCCACCACCTCGAACTCCCCCTCCTTGAGCACCGTCACGAAATCTCCCGATGAAGGATTGACGTGCATCTCCAGGGCGTTGTTGTACTCGGTCACCTTTCCTTTCACATGCACCACCGAACCCTTGGCGATGGTGTCGAACAGGGATCTGACGAGCTTCTCATCCTTCTCGCCCCAGTATTTCAGCGCCATGTCCCCTCCGGCGTCGGACACCCACATCTGGAACGTGAACCCGTTCCTATAGGCTGACACCGGCTTCTTGAAGCGAACTGCGAAAAGGTCGTCCACCGTACCGCCGGCCTTCAGCTCGTTGATCTTGATGGTCTTGCGCATCTGTCTCACCTTTCGTTTGTTCTTATCCTTTTAAAAGAGTTATTATGTGCTCACCGAAACTGGGGGTCGGCAACGACCCTTCTCAGCCACCGCTCCGCCTCCTCGTGGTGAGGGTGTATGCGTTCCCTCTCCCGGAACTCGCGATCGTGGTACGAACCGAAACGTAGCCCGTTCTCCAGGTGCAGCAGCTCGTGGTACAGCACATAGCTGGGAACATATGAGGGTATCTCCTTGCGGTCCAGAATGCGGCTTATGGCCACCACCCGCATGATCACGCTGCAGTAGCCCACCCGCTGACGGTTGTCCCCCTTGGTCCAGGTCGCGTACGCGTGCGGCATCCTTTTGACCAGCCCTAGGTCGTGCAGGTCCTGCTCCAGGGCCCGAAGGTCATGCACCCGTCCCTGCTGGGCATAAGCGAGGTTCCTGCTCCTTCTCAGATACAGAGGCTGGTTCCTCAGTATGAAATCGGGGCTCAGAAAATGCTGCTTCAGCCTTTCCGAGTATATCTCTTTCACGCCGCCGCGGCCCATGCGCCCGAATATCCCCCGGGCCAGGTCGGTGATCAGCTCCTCTCCTGAATCCTTCATGTAATCGGTTATGTGCAGCTCCGCGCTGGACGAGCACCGCTTCCAAGTGGCCTTGAACTCCTTGAACCGCTCCCAGTTAGCGTTCACCTCGGTGAACCCGTGCTCAGCGCCCACTCGCGCGAAGCATCTCTGAAGCTCACTCGCCTGGCCGTTCATGCAGCTGGTACCCCAATAGGAAATGTCGGTCACTTTTTCACCGAAGCACCGATCGCTCAGGCCGCCATTTAACCGGTGATAGTAGATGCAAACTACGCACGCCCAGGTAACCGCTGACCGGCTTATTAACATAACCCGGGTTGATGGATGAAAATACTGGAAATTGGATAATTTACTGAGCTGTTCGAAGACATCTTTCCGAAGCTCGTCCAGATAAGCTTGGGAAAGAGGTCTTGAAAAGTCTCAGAAATCTGTAAGGGTGGATGCGTTCATTCTTTTGTTTGGAGACACAAAAATGAGCGC
>JAAYDU010000072.1 GCA_012729095.1 Methanobacteriota archaeon
GAAGGTTACCAATGGAATACCGACGGGTTGCAGCCCGGCGTCGATCATCTTGTAAGGGTGATAGCCTCGGACGGCTACAATTCCGGGGAGGGCGTCTCTCAGGAGTTCACGATGACGGACACCACGCCCCCTATCACCGAAGCGAGATTCGAAGGCACGGAGGGGCTGAACGGGTGGTACGTGTCCTCCGTGGGGGTGATACTGAACGCCACCGACAATTTCCTCGTTGAACGAACGGAGATCAGCTTCGACGGGACCAACTGGACCAACTGCAGCGGCGCGTTCAATGTCACCGGCGATGGCGAGCACGAACTGCGCTACCGTTCGATCGACGCCCAGGGGAACGCGGAGGCGATTCGGAGCGCCGGCATACCCATCGACAGGACCTCGCCGTCCGTCCATATCGACAGCATCGCGGACGGTTCAACGATGCGGTCGGGCGATCATACGCTGACCTGGGTCTCCTCTGACGCCGTTTCCGGCATGGCCGGGTACAAGGTGCGTCTTGACGGAGGGAATTGGAGCGACGCGATCGCCGGAAACCAGTTCCAGCTCTCCGGAATGGCCGGCGGTCATCACACGGTGGAGGTGATGGCCGTGGACGAGGCGGGCAACACCAATGTCACGTTGGCGGGGTTCACCGTGGAAACTGAGCAGGGTCCCCCCTACCTGCTGATGTTGGCGGCCGTCATCGTCCTATGCGCGGTCATCGGCCTGGCGTACGTCGTCCTCCGCCGCAGGGAACGTTAGATCAATACAGTGTCCCCTGGTACTGCCCGGTCACCGGGCACCCCATGCACTTGACCGACTTGAACGAGGGGCAGTTGCGGCACTCGATGCCGATCCCGCAGGGCGGGCGGTCCTGGTGCTCGAAGCTCATGACCGAGGGGACTATGTAATCCCGTTCCGACGTTATCACGATGTTGAAATCCACATCGGAGACGGACGGGTTCGAGCGGATGTGCCCGTTGACTATCGATTCCAAGGTGGCTATGCTCTCGCTGAAGAACAAAAGGCACAGATTGTTCTTCCCGGAGATGGTGAACCCGTTGGCGAAGTAGGGGCATCCCCTGAACATGCCCAGGATCTCGTCCGGTCTCGTAGATGAAATATCGACCTTGGCCAGGTACAGCCCCATCTTCAGCGGGTTGATGCCCAACTGGCTCGCCAGCGCCCCGCCCTCCTTGAGCTTGGCTATCCTGGCGGCGACGGACGGTTGCGACAGGTTCACCTTCTTGGCTATGCTCTCCTGGGAGGCGTAGGGGTCCTCGGCGTACATGGATATGATGATCTTGTCCTTGGGATCTAAACGCATGTCGATTTCCATTCCCTATTAGGCATAAGATAATGCAAGATTATCTTTATTATTCATAGTAATCGACTTGATATATTATAAATTGTTTGTAAGGAACAAGGTGCGAATCATGTCTATGTACTGCAACCAATGCCAACAGACCGCCAAGGGCGTGGCCTGCACGACCCGCGGGGTCTGCGGAAAGACCGAGGACATCCAGAGCCTGCAGGAGATGCTCATATACGGCTTGAAGGGAATAGCCGCGTACGCCTACCACTGCCGGGTGCTGGGCAAGAGGGATGAGCAGGTCGACGCCTTCGTGCACGAGGCGCTGTTCAAGACCCTGACCAACGTGGACTTCTCCACCGAGGACCACTGGAACCTCATTCTGAAAGCGGGAATGGTCAACTACCGCGCCATGGAGATGCTGCAGGAGGCCAACACCGAGTTCTTCGGCGATCCGACGCCGACCACCGTATTCACCGGCGTGAAGAAGGGACCGGGCATACTGGTCACCGGCCACGACTACCTGGACCTCGAGGCGCTATTGAAGCAGACCGAGGGGACCGGTGTGAACGTCTACACGCACGGCGAGATGCTCCCGGCCCACGGCTACCCCAAGCTCAGGCAGTACAAGCACCTGGTGGGCAATTACGGCGGGGCGTGGCAGAAGCAGAAGACCGAGTGGGCGGAGTTCGGAGGCCCCGTTCTCGCCACCACCAACTGCGTGCTGAACCCCCCGGAGAGCTA
>JAAYDU010000008.1 GCA_012729095.1 Methanobacteriota archaeon
ATCCAGCATCGACCAGAGGATAGGATCAAGAGAATTAGGTGATCTAATGAGCGAAGTCAGAGACATTGGCATTGATGTCAAGGCCCCCTCGGCCACCTGCGAGGACAAGCACTGTCCATTCCACGGGGAGCTCCCAGTTCGGGGGCAGATCATTGACGGCGTCGTCGTCTCCATAAAGATGAACAGCAGCGCCGTGGTCGAGAGGAACTACTTGAAGTACGACAAGAAGTACGAACGATTCGAGAAGAGGACGAGGCGCTACACCGCCCACAACCCCCCTTGCCTGCAGATCGAGGTGGGGGACCGGGTGCGCATAATGGAGTGTCGCCCCCTGAGCAAGACGGTGGCATTCGTCGTCGTGGAGAAGAGGTGAGGGCATGAAGGGATTGGCAGGAAACCAGACCAGGGGCATCATAACCGGCACCGTGCTGGATGTGGTGGACAATACCGGCGCCAAGACCGTCAGCGTCATCGCCGTCCCCAACTACCACGGTGTGCACGGGCGCTGCCCGTCCGCCGCGGTGGGAGATATCATCATCGCCTCCGTGAAGAAGGGTACTCCGGAAATGAGGAGGCAGGTCGTTTACGCGGTGGTCGTTCGCCAGAGGAGACCGTTCCGCCGCGCGGACGGGACCATGGTCCATTTCGAGGACAACGCCGCGGTCATCACGACCGATACTGGCGAGACCAAGGGAAGCGACATAAAAGGACCGGTGGCCAGGGAGGCCGCCGAGCGTTGGCCGCGGGTAGCCGCCACCGCTTCGACGATAGTGTGAGGTGCAGGATATGACGAGCAAGTACGCAAGTAAGCAGAGGAAGGCGCTGTACAACGCCCCCAACCACGTGCGCAACAAGAACGTCGGTTCCCACCTCAGCGAGGAGCTGGTGAACAAGATGGGGCGCCGCACCGTTCGCGTGGTCAAGGGAGATACCGTCAGAGTGGTCCGCGGGGACGAGGACATACTCGGCCTTGAGGGCAAGGTGACCAGGGTCGACACCAGCAGCGGCAAGCTGATCGTGGAAGGTGTCACCATAGCCAAGGCCGACGGCACCATGACCGAGAGGCCCGTGCACGCGTCCAACGTGGAAGTGACCAAGCTGGACATGAAGGACAATTACCGCAAGCAGAAATTGCAATATGAGGAGGGTTCCCAGTGACCCATGATCTGAAGAGACTTAATGCACCGAAGAGCTGGCCGGTGCCCAGGAAGAGCAACGTATGGGTGACCAGCCCCAATCCCGGCCCGCACTCGCTGGACGGATGCATGCCCTTGAACGTCGTCCTCAGGGACATGTTGAAGGTAGCGGACACCGCCGCCGAGGCCAAGAAGGTCCTTTCCGGAAAACAGGTGTGGGTCGATGGCAAGGTCGTCACCGAAGAGAAGTTCCCGGTGGGCCTGATGGACGTCGTTAGCTTACCAACCAACGGAAAGCATTACCGCATGCTGCTGGACAGCCGCGGCAAGTTCATGCTCGTAGAGATAACCGAGGACCGCGCCAAGTGGAAGCTGTGCCGCATCGAGAACAAGACCTACGTTTCCGGTGGCCGATTGCAGCTGAACATGCACGACGGTCGCAACATACTCGTCGAGACGGACAGCTACAAGACCGGCGACGTGCTGAAGATCGAGGTGCCCACCCAGAAGATAGTGGAAACCTACAAGCTTGTCCAGGGCAACCTGGCCATGATCGTCAGCGGTTCCAACGCCGGACAGGTCAACGTTGTGGATGAGCAGGTGGAGGAGCGTTCTACCGCCCCCAACCTCGTCCGCTTCAAGAACGGCAAGCTGACCGTGAAGGACAATGTGTTCGTCATCGGAAACAAGACCGCCGAGATCGTACTTCCCGAGGTGAGGGCGGCATGAGCGACAACGTCATGCGCCAGCCTCGCATCGAGAAGGTCGTGGTCAACATGGGAGTTGGCGAGGCCGGCGAGCGCCTGGTCAAAGCCCAGAAGGTCATAGAGATGGTCACTGGACAGTCGTCCAAGCAGACCTTCTCCAAGGTGACCAACCGTGACTTCGGCATCCGCGAGGGAATGCCTATCGGATGCATCGTCACTCTCAGAGGAGAGAAGGCCGAGGAGTTCTTGAAGAGGGCTTTCACCATACGTGAGAACCGCATCGCCTCCTATTCCTTCGACCGCGAGGGGAACCTGTCATTCGGGATACCGGATTACACCGATTTCGCCGGGATGAAGTACGACCCCGAGATAGGGATATTCGGCATGGACGTCAGCGTGTCCATACAGAGGCCGGGGAAGCGTGTGGCCAGGCGCCGCATCATGCGCCGCTCCATACCCCATGTCCACCGCATGACCAGGGCCGAGGCCATGGAGTTCGTAAAACAGAGGTTCAATGTAGAGGTGATAGATTGAAGCCCAAGAAGAAGTTCGGAAGAAGCGTGGGCTGCACCAGGTGCGGCCGCAGACGGGGCATTATCCGCCGGTACGGCATGCACCTCTGCAGGCAATGCTTCAGGGAGATCGCGCCGCAGATAGGTTTCAAGAAGTACTCGTGAGGTGAAAAACATGCAGAGCGATCCATTGAATGATGCGATGTCCACCATCAAGAACGCCGCGGCCGTAGGCAAGAGCGAGTGCACTATAAGGCCCTCCTCGAAACTTATCGGCCGTGTCCTCAAGGTGATGCAGGACAACGGCTACATAGACCAGTTCGAGTTCATAGAGGATGGGAAGGCCGGAGTGTTCAAGGTCATGCTGGAAGGCAGGATCAACAACTGCGGCGTGATCAAGCCGCGCTACGCGGTGAAGAAGGTCAACATGGAGGAGTTCGAGGCCAGGTACCTACCGGCACAGGACTTCGGCGTGCTGATCCTGACCACCACCGACGGCGTGATAACCCACATGGAAGCCAAGGAGAAGGGCGTGGGCGGAAAGCTGCTCGCGTTCGTATACTGAGGGAAGGAAATGACAGTAACCGGACATTTGGACGAAAAGGTGCACGTGCCCAGTGATGTTAAGGTCACCGTAAATGGGGCCGAGATCACCGTCAAGGGACCGAAGGGCACGGTAACCAGGGAGTTCAACCACCCCAAGGTCATCGTTACCTTCAAGGAGGACCACTTCCACGTGCAGTGCGAGTACCCCCGCGTAAAGGAGAAGGCACTGGTTGGGACCTACGCGTCCCACCTTAGGAACATGGTAGAGGGAGCAAGCCACGGGTTCGAGTACGCCATGAAGATGGTCTACGCCCACTTCCCCATGAAGATAGCGGTGAAGGGCGACAGGTTCGTCATCGAGAACTTCCTGGGAGAGAAGGCCCCCCGTTCCGCGCCTATACTGGCCGGCGCCAAGGTGAGCATAAAGGGCGCTGAGGTCCTGGTAACCGGCTCCGACCTGGAGAAGGTGTCCCAGACCGCTGCCAACATCGAACGCGCCACCAAGATCAGGGGATTCGACCCCAGGGTGTTCCAGGATGGCATCTATATCGTGGAGAAGGCAAGGAGGCCCAACTGATGTCGACCAAGAAGGATATCAACAAGATACAGGACCTCCCCTATTACAGGGAGGAGTACGCCGCTCAGCTGGCCGACATGGGCATAAATGACCTGGACGAACTCCTTGAGGCGCTGAAGGACAAGGACCGCAAGAAGGTCGTCGTCGATGAGCTGGACGGGGTAGGCAACAAGATCGCCGACCACTGGCTCGATCTGCTCTCAGAGGCGGAGACGGAGATCGTCGAGGAAGAGGACAGGGCCGTACCAAAGGTCAAGCCGGTCCTGGACGACGATGTCAAGGCCGCCCTGGACCTCAGGAGCGCCAAGAACGGTACCCGCCCCGCTTTCAAGAGGCAGGAATGGTTCCGCTATCAGAGGCTTGGAGAGAAGTGGAGGAAGCCCAGGGGCATACAGTCCAAGATGAGAAGGCACCTCTCCTACCGCCCGCCTGTCGTCTCGATAGGATTCCGCGGTCCGAAGATGGTGCGCGATTACCACCCCTCCGGATTCCAGGAGGTGCTGGTGTACAACGCCGGCCAGGTGGAGAACGTAGACCCCAAGGTGCAGGCGATAAGGATCGGAGGCACCGTGGGCGGGAAGAAGAGAATGGCAATAACCGAGAAGGCGGATGAGCTAGGCATCCGCGTATTGAACAGGACGTGAAACAGATGGATCTCAAGAACCAGAAGCGCATGGCGGCCGAGCTCCTCAAGTGCGGTGAGAACAGGGTCTGGATGGACCCCAACCGCATAGAGGACATCGCAGACGCCATAACCCGGGCGGACATTAGGACCGCCATCCAGTCCGGGTCCATCCGCGCCTCGCCCGTCAGGGGAATATCCCGCGGACGGGCACGTCACCGGCTGGCCCAGAAGGCCAAGGGACGCAGGCGTGGACAGGGCAGCAGAAAGGGCACCTCTAGGGCCAGAAGGTCCAAGAAGGAGGCCTGGATCCAGACGATCAGACCCCTGCGCGCCACGCTGCGTGATCTGCGTGACGAGGGCAAGATCAGCCGGACCGTGTACCGCGAATTCTACATGAAGGCCAAGGGCGGCATGTTCAGGAGCAGGAACAACCTGCTCATGCACCTGAAGACCGAAGGCTACCTGAAGGAGGAGAACTGATGGCTCAGGGACCGAGATACAAGGTGGCCTTCCGCCGCCGGCGCGAGGGGCGCACTGATTACAGACAGAGGCAGAGGCTGCTGAGGGCCAGGGTTCCGCGCGCGGTAGTGCGCAGCTCCCTTCGCCACATAAGCATACAGATCGTGGACTTCGATCCCCAGGGGGACCAGGTCCTGGTCACCGCCCACTCCCGCGAGCTGCTGGGAATGGGTTGGAACAAGGCCACGGGCAATGTTCCCGCCGCGTACCTGACCGGGTACCTGGCCGGGAAGAAGGCCGTGGCCAAAGGATTGAGCGAGGCCGTGCTAGACATAGGCCTGAAGGTGCCCGCCAAGGGCGCCACGGTGTTCGCCGCTCTGAAAGGGATGCTGGACGCCGGAATGAAAATACCCCACGGCAAGGAGGTGCTGCCGAGCAAGGAACGCCTGGCCGGAAAGCATATCGGCGATGACGTGGAGAACATGGTAAAGGACATCAAGACCCGCATGGAGGCGAACTGATATGGATTGGGTACCGAAGACCAGATTGGGAAGGATGGTGCTCAACGGTGAGATAACCACCATGAGCCAGGCTCTGGCCACCAAGCTCCCCCTGCGAGAGGCGGAGATCGTGGACATACTGCTCCCCGACCTGAAGGACGAGGTCATCGACGTGAACATCGTTCAGAGGATGACCGATTCCGGCAGGAGGGTCAAGTTCCGTATCACCTGCGTGGTCGGGAACGGCGACGGTTTCATCGGCATCGGCCGGGCGAAGGGTAAGGAAGTGGGTCCTTCCATACGCAAGGCCATTGACAACGCCAAGCTGAACATCATCGAGATCAAGCGCGGATGCGGTTCCTGGGAATGCGGATGCGGAACGCCGCACTCGCTACCGTTCACCGTGGTCGGCAAGTCCGGCTCCGTCGAGGTGGTCCTGAAGCCCGCCCCCAGGGGAATATCACTGGCAGTGGGAGATGTGGCCAAGAGCATTTTGACGCTCGCGGGCGTCAAGGACTCCTGGGGATTCGCCAAGGGGCACACCAAGACCACCGTGAACTATGCGTACGCCACGTACTACGCCCTGCAGAACACCATTGAGATGCGCGTGTCCGAGGAGCAGGAGAAGAGGCAGAGCATAGTGAGCGGGCCGGTGCAGGTGCACGTGACCGAGGAAGCCGTTCCGGGACAGGAGGAGTGAACATGGCCTACGCAGCGATAAGGGTACGCGGGCATTCCGGTGTTCGCGGCGACATCGAGGACACCATGCGCATGCTCCGCCTGACCAGGGCGAACCACTGTGTGGTACTTCCGGAGACGCCGGAGATAAAGGGAATGCTGATGAAGGCCAAGGACTACATCACCTGGGGCGAGGTTTCAGAGGAAACGTTGGCCCGCATGATAAAGTTCCGCGGCCGGCTGATAGGAGACAAGCCCATAGACGATGATGTGGTCAAGGGGAACACCCCGTTCGGTTCTATCATGGCCCTCGCCAAAGGCATAGTCAATGGCGAGACCAAGTACTCGGACATGAGCGGTGTCAAGCCACTGTTCCGTCTCAGCCCCCCCAAGAAGGGCTACGAGGGCGTGAAGCGAGGATTCGGGGCCGGGGGCGCCCTGGGCTATCGGGGAGAGGAGATAAACGACCTCATCTCCAGGATGATCTGAAGGTGATATGAATGGTTAGCAGAACCGAAAAGTTCAGAGGCTCCAGGACCCATGGCCGCGGCAAAAAGGCCGGGCGTGGCGCCGGCAAGCGCGGCGGGAGGGGAAACGCCGGCCTGCACAAGCACAAGGTCCAGTACATGCTGAAATACATGCCTGACCACTTCGGCCGGCACGGCTTCAAGCGGCCCCAGAAAATGGTGTCCGCCAAGATCACCATCAACGTGGGAGATCTGGAGCAGATGCTCGAGGTCATGAAGGCGCAGGGGACCGCGGTGGAGAACGACGGGAAGATCTCCGTGGACCTCACCGCCCTGGGCGTCGACAAGCTGTTGGGGAACGGCAAGGTGAGCACGCCCTTCGAGGTCTCGGTAGCCGAGACCACGGCCTTGGCGAAAGCTAAGGTTGAAGAGGCAGGTGGGCATATCGTGGTGCCAGAGTAAGTATCGCGTGATGCCAATGGCCGATGACCAGAAGAGCAAGCTGTACAAGCTGAAACCTATTACCGACCGCCTCCCGGCGGTCTCCAAACCCGAGGGGCATGTCCATTTCCGGACCAAGATGCTGTGGGTCGTAGTGATACTGGTTTTCTACTTCATTATGACGAACATCTTCCTGTATGGGCTGGACAGCGAGGAAACGATCGATCTCTTCGCCCAGTACAGGGCCATCCTGGCCGGGGCGCAGGGCTCGCTAATGCACCTGGGCATCGGCCCGATAGTCACCGCCTCCATCATCATGCAGCTGTTCGTGGGGGCCAAGATAATCAAGTTGGACCTGACGAACCGCGATGACAAGGCGGTATATCAGAGCAGCCAGAAGTTCCTGGTACTGGTAATGATAATGGTGGAGGCGGTGCCCCAGGTATTCGGATACCTGATGCCTTCGGATACCTTCATAACCGGCCTGGATGGAACGTTCGGAGATTCCGGGTTGCTACGCGGCGAGAACATAGCCAGGCTGGTCATAGTGGCGCAGCTGTGCGTGGGCTCATACCTGGTGTTCCTCATGGACGAGGTTGTATCCAAATGGGGAATAGGGAGCGGAATATCGCTGTTCATAGCCGCTGGTGTCGCCGAGGCGCTGTTCACTGGTACGCTGAACACGGAAGGAATGGACCGCGACATGCCATTGAGCAACAGCAACCTGCCCGTGGGAACCATTCCGAAGACCATATTCATACTGACCAACCAGTCCGCCTCGGAACTAGTGGGAGGGGGATACGAACAGATATTGATACAGAATCCCAATCCGCTCATCGCGCTGATAGGTACGGTGATCATATTCCTGTTCGTAGCCTACGTCGAATCGGCACGCATAGAGCTGCCGTTGGCGCATGGCACGGCCAGGGGAGCGCGCGGAAGATACCCGATCAAACTGATCTACGCCTCAAACATCCCGGTAATACTGATGGCCGCGCTGCTGGCCAACATAAGCATGTTCACCATGCTTTTCTACACCAACGACGCGCTGAGCGGGATACCATTACTGGGCGGAAATCCTTTGCTGGGAGTATACCCGGCAGGGGAGAACTACCCCACATCGGGGTTGGCCTGGTACCTGTCCACCCCCAGCGGCGTGGGGGACTGGCTATTGCCGATACTAAACCCCGACGCGTACGGGAACATGGTGCACGGGCATAGCTCCCTGCAGGTCATAGTTCACGTTCTGGTATACGTGGGGGTGATGGTCGGCGGTTCGGTGCTGTTCGCCAAGTTCTGGATCATGACCACCAACATGGGACCGGAAGCGGTGGCCAGGCAGATCGAGTCCTCCGGACTGCAGATACCCGGTTTCCGCCGCGACCCCCGGGTGCTCAAGCGCGTGTTGGAGCGATACATCCCCATAGTGACGGTGATATCCGGAGCTGTGGTGGGAGGACTGGCGGCCGGTGCCGACCTGATCGGCACGGTAGGTAACGCTAGCGGTACAGGTGTGCTGCTGGCCGTGGGCATCATGATACAGTTCTACGAAGCACTTGGACGTGAGCAGATGATGGAGATGCACCCCGTGCTGAGGGGATTCTTCGGAGGGGAGTGATGGAACATGGCTGAAGCGCCGGCACAGGACAAGAAGTCGACCAGCAGCAGGATGCTGCTGATATTCGTCTTCATAATGGCCATATTCGTTATGTTCGACCAGGACCTGAGGACCTCCCTGGGGAATATCGTCGGGATGGGACTGGATCCCCTTTGGGGCTTCGACGGCTCGTTCCCGGTGGTCTCGCTCTTCCTCACGGGCGCTTTCATGACCAGCCTGAGCATTGTCGTACGGCACTTCTTCACCGACTATGTGAAGCAGACCAAGAGCCAGAAGATCATGAGCGCCTTCAACAAGGAGATGCAGGCGGCCCGCCGGGACAACAACACCTACAAGCTGAAGAAGATGCTGGAGCTGCAGCCGAAGATGATGGAGGAGTCAATGAAGCAGACCACCACACAGATGAAGCTCATGCCGGTCACCATGCTCATCATCATACCCATCTTCGCATGGATAGCGGTGTTCATCGGCGACCTGGACAGCGCGCTCGTGACCGTGCCCTGGTCCAACTTCGCCGACCTGAACGCGACATACGTGCTTCCGGCCTGGGTGTTGCTGTATTCATTGATCAGCATCCCGTTCGGGCAATTGCTTTCAAGAGGTCTGAGGTATTATTCCTTCAAGAAGCGGTTGAACGAATTGAAGTCTGAAGGACAATGAGGATCACCATCAGCGGAATGATTGGCAGCGGCAAGACGACTGTCTGCCGCCTGCTCGGCGACAAGCTTGGCTACCGTACGGTCATCTCTGGGCACGTGTTCAGGGACATGGCCAAAGAGCTGGGCATGTCGTTGGAGGAATTCGGGGACCTGGCCGAACAGGACCCCAAGTACGACAGGCTGATAGACGAGCGCCTTCTGGACGTGGCCAGGGTCGAGGTGGATGTGGTCCTGGAAGGCCGCCTGGCCGGACAGATGCTCCGCCGCAACTCCATTCCCGCCCTCTGCGTGTTCCTGGACGCCCCTCTCGAGGTACGAGTGCAGCGCGTTTCCGGCCGCGAGGGCGTGGACCTGAAAGCGGCCATGGACGAGATGCGTTCCCGCGAGGCTAGCGAAGTGCTAAGGTACCGCAAGTTCTATGGCATCGACGTGACCGACCGTTCCATATACGATATGGTGATCGACACGGGAGGCCTAACACCGGAACAGGTGGCTGATTCGATCGTGTCTCGTGTCAGAGGCGTTTGAGATGCTGGTTCGGGACAAGGACCCTAGGACGGTGGAGAGGGGCAAGCGCCCCAAGGACCGCTCGATGCAAGAACTGCTGGACGGCGGCGTGATAGTCCTGGACAAGGTGCAGGGACCGACCTCCCATCAAGTTACGGCGTGGGTGCGGGACATCCTGGGCGTGGACAAGATCGGCCACGGCGGTACGCTTGATCCGAACGTCAGCGGGGTTCTGCCGATCGCGCTGGGAAAGGCCATACGCATGACCGACCTGGTGCTGCGCTCCGATAAGCAGTACGTGTGCCACATGTACCTGCACCGGGCGGTGGCCGAGGAGAAGGTGCGGTCCGTGATCGAAACGTTCGTCGGCTCCATATACCAGACGCCCCCGGTACGCTCGGCGGTGAAGGTGGCCATGCGCATACGCAAGGTGCGCTCCATAGACGTCCTGGAGATATCGGGCAGGGACGTGCTGTTCAAGGTGGACTGCGATGCCGGGACGTACATCCGAACGCTGTGCGTGGATATCGGAGATGCCCTGGGCGTCGGGGCGAACATGAAAGCCCTGCGACGCACCCGCTCCGGTTCCATGACCGAAGACGCGTCCATCACTTTGCAGGACCTCACGGACGCGGTGGTGGAATGGAAGAACGGCGACGAGGCTTGGCTGCGAAGCATGGTCCGCCCGATGGAGGATCTGCTGGAACCTCTGCCGAAGGTCATCGTCAAGGACAATGCCGTGGACGCTGTATCTCACGGCGCGGACCTGAACGCCCCCGGAGTCGTCTCCTTGGACGAGAGCATCGAGAAGGGGCAGCCGGTGGCCATGCTGACCATCAAAGGAGAGGCGCTGGCATTGGGCACTGCCGCCATGTCCGCCCGGGACATGTACAAAGCTTACAAGGGGAAAGCGGTCAAAACGGTGCGCGTGTTCCTGCCCGCGGGCACCTACCCGCGGATGTGGGGTCAGCAGTAGCGCCCCAGGTTGGTCTGCCCCTTCTTTTCCTTCTTCAACGGTATGGCCTCTATGCCCAGACGCTTCCTGATCTCCGAGGCCAGTGTGTCCTCTGCCCCGTGATGCGTGTAGACGACGGATGGATCGCATCTTTTCACGAAGTCCATTATCTCGTAGAAGTCGGCGTGGTCGGAGTACGCAAAGCCCTGGTCCATTCCCCATCCCATCCTACCCAGGGAACGAGCATTGGTGTCCAGACACCAGCCTGAAACGTCCGCCGAGCATTTCTTGCGCAGCGCGCTTAGGCCGTTATCCCCCCGGCCGCCCGAGCTTATCACGAGTTGAGGCCCCACATGCTCCGGGTCGAAGGGAAGGTAGTCGAAACGTATGTCGTCCCCCTCCACCATCTGTGTGGTCTCCAGCACCGAGCCGTGCAGGCGTGGCTGGAAGTCCTTCAGCATGGTTATAAGCTCCTGGGACTTACCCAGAGGGTAAGCCCGCAACACCACTGAGCGCTCCTGGTCCAGCATGTCCTCGACCCAGTCACGGATGACCTTGATCATCTCACTACGGTCCGGGAACTTGTAGCGGGGATTGCCGTAGGTGGCCTCGATTATCAGCGCGTCGCATTTCTGCGGACGGGCGCCCTCCATCTCCAGGCGGTCCTGCGGGCAGAAGTCGCCGGTGTAAAGGACCTTCTGGCCAGCATCCAGCAGGAACATGTTGGAGCCGAGTATATGCCCGGCCCCGCTGGCCTTGACCAGTGGGCTGTCGCCCATTTCGACGGTCTCCAGGAATGTCTTGGACTTCATGCTCTTCACCCGTCCGCGCATGCAGCGCAGGGTGATGTCCGAGCAGTGTATGGGGCCGCTGGCGAAGCTCGAAGGCATATGGTCGGAGTGGGCGTGGGAGATGCAGCATATGCCCTCCTCGGTGACCTTGCGAGGATCGAGGAAGAATCTGGTGTCGCCGCAGGCGACCTCGATGCCGTTGCCTAATTGAACGGAAGGCCCATCCCTATCCATCGGCCGTAGAATGCAGCCTCGGCTATTTACCGCTAACGAAACAGCCTTCGGAAGTGCCAGCTGATCTGCCTGATCTTGCATCCCGGACGTCAATAGACGAGCATGACCACGACCAGTATGGTCAATATCACCAACCCGATGCCCAGGATGTACCCGAACATTTTCTTGCGCCGGACCTGGCGTTCGTACGGATATGACATCTTATCACTCCTTGATATTTATTGAATTGAATGGGATATGTATATTGCTCCGTAATTGCCCGAGGAAATGGATAAAACCTACAGCGTATCGTTCAGCTGGCATTGCAGGGCGATAGCGCGTGGAAGGATTATTGTGTTCATTCCGGACTGGAAGTGCGCGCTCGTTCCGGAGACGTTCAGCACGACCAGGTATACCTGGTCGTCGGCGCTGTAACGGTAGATGCCGGTCGAGACGGTGTCGAGGCCGTAATCGCCTTCGTCACCAGTCCCATTGATGACGATGACCCTGGCCTTCTCGGCGACGGCGCGCTCCATCTTCATCTTGAGATACGCGTCGTAGCTGCCGCCGCTGTCGGTGCCGGTGCCGATGAACGGAGTGGAGGATATCGTCCAGTAGGCGTTGTACTTGTTCGAGTCGTCCTGATCGATATCCAGCTGCGCATCGTCCCCGAGCCAGCCGGCGTTCTCGGCCACCGCCTCGAACTCCACGTTGACGTACGTCGCCGTCTCCGGAATATCCACGTCGTAGATCCAGTTCAATACGTAAAGAACGTTCTTCGTGGCGCTTATGCGCTTCGTCGCAAATTCCTGTTCCTCATCCTGATAGTTTATGACGAAGAACACCGGGACGTTGTCCTGCCCGTTGATGGTGTCAAGGGTCTTGTACTCCATCAGGGTGATGCGCAGCACGGCGTCGCCCATGTAACGGTCGATGTTGTCCAGGTATCCATCGTCATCGGTGTCAGCGCGGGTGGGGTCCGTCGGCGAACCGCACAGGGTGCTCCCGATGATCTCATTGCCATCGGAAACGCCATCGCTGTCGCTGTCGGCGGAACGCGGATTGGTCATCCAACCGTCCGTTCCGAACTCCACCCCCTCCCCGTCGAGGAGGAGGTCGTCATCGGAATCGGCGTCCAACGGGTTCGTCGTGCCGTTGACCTGCAGGCGCGCGTATTCCACGCGACCTTTCTCTCCCGCCGTAGACACGTCCCTAACATAGATGTGCCATACGTTCGCCGAGGAGAGATCGCTAGCTGTGTATGAAATGGGGGAGGTGAACAGGTTTCGGAGGATGAAGTAGTTCGCTCCGCTTCCGGTGTTGGCGGCCTTGATGACCTTCTGCGTTCCGGCCCCCTTGGCGATCTTGACCTCCAGCTGTTGCTGCGAAGCGTGCATGATGCCCAGGACCAGGCAGAAGGACGCTATCGAGGCGCTGCCGCCTGCGATGGCCGGGACGCTGATCCGTTATGTCCAGAACGGTGTTGTTGTCCGGGACGAGGTACGAATCGTCCGTCGACCAGGTGTAAGAATATTTTTCCGATCCGTCCAGCAGTCCGTCGCTGTCGGTGTCGGGATCGCAGGGATCGGTGTTGTAAGCGGGCGACGTCTCCACGTTGTCATTGAGACCATCGGAGTCGGTGTCCGCGGAGAATGGGTTCAGGTCGTGAACGTGCGTTCCGACGCTGCTCTGACTGATCCTCAACGCTTCGAGCGCGTCGCTGATGGTATCACCATCGGTGTCCCTGCAGACCGATATCGTGTCGACCAGCACATTATCGTTCGTGATCCTGAACTGAAGGTTCACCGGGCCGCCGGAGGTGGCATCGTACATGTTGAGTGGAGATGTGACGAAGCGCGTGGTGTGCCACGCGCCATCGACGGTGAGGCTCCCCAACGTAAGATAGTTGCCATAGTCGGCGCCTTGGAACTGCTTGAGATAGGTGGTGCCGGAGGTGGCCCGGTAGGTAATGGTCAATATGTACCGGACGTCGCTGAGCGCACCGTTCAGTTGGAAATTGGCAGTGTTCGTGGTCGTCCTCCTCGCCATCGCGTTACCGATGGAGAGTGGCGATGACCATCCTGAGCTCAGGATGCTGACACCGGGTGTGCGGGCGTCAGGGTCGGTGTCCCCGTTCCCCCCGACATCGGTGGACGATTGGGAGGTCCAGAGAACGATCTTCGTTAGATTCGTCAGCGGGGCGGAAAGCCTCAGCCTCAGGTTCATGCCAGGATTCGTCGAGGAAGTGTCGAAATAGGAGGCGGGATCGAGATGGATGACGGCCGAGGTCCCCTTGCTCTCCAACGTACCGATGCTGTCATAGATCGACCCGTCCCATTGCTGGACACCTACCCCGGAGCAGGGGCTGGCGGTCATGAACTCCAGGAAGTACTGGACATCAGTACGGGGAAGGGAGACCAGGATCGTGGCGAGGTTCGAACCGTTCACCACGGCGTTCCCGATCTGCCAATTGTCCCCGAGGACCGTTCCAGGATGGTCCTGGGAACCGCTGAAGAGATCCGACGCATATGCGACGGGGATGGCGCTGATGTGGTCGACGATCACCTGATGATCGAAGCGCAGCCGGGCGTTCAAAGCGATGAGAGCTGATGATGAATCGTGGAACATGTCGCTCTTCAGCACGAAACTGTGCGCCCAGGCGGCCGTCCTTCCCGGAAGGGTCGCGACCTGTACCCAGTCGTTCCCGACGAGCATCGAGACGCCCACATCGGCCGACGAGGTGTAGGAGATGGTGACCTGATAATAGGTGCTGGCCTGGTATGTGTCATCATACACATTGAGATAATAACTGCCATTGGCCGAGGTTTCCCTCATCCCTCCGGAGACGGCGCACCAACCGGTACCATCGATGATGACCATCCCAGGGGTATGGGAGAGTACGTCGTTGTCCCCTGAGGACCCCACGTTAAGGGAGAACTCTTCCCATCCGTTGAACAATCGAATGTCCAAGCCATATGATCCCTGCCCGGAACCGGATTGATGTGCCACCCGCACCTTCCATACCCCGTTCGCATTTATCGTGTATGATATGGTCTCGTCGCTGGAGGATGTCGACGATGCCTTCTGAACGTCGGACGGATTGTAGAGGTGGAGGTTGTAGTTCGCTCCCGATGGAACGTCCAACGAGATACTGATGCGTTCCCCGTTCAACAGGGGGAGGGAGTAATAATCATTAGTGTCCAGTGAGGCGTCCAGATATCCCACGTAGTTACCTGGGGCCAATAAGGAGGCCTCCCCGATGCTGTCTCCCGCATCGATGCCAAGGTCGGCATCCTGAGGGATGGTGGTGAAGGTGTGACCGCCGCTTTCCTGTTGCACGCTCGAGGAAGCCGTGGCGACCGATCTGACCTTGAAATGATATGTGGTCCCGGCCAAAAGACCGGTTAGGCTGACGCTATGATCTATTCCGTGGAGACCTCCAGCTGAGGACCCGTAGTTGGCAGTGGTACCGTAATAAACGATGCTGCTGGCATCGATGTTGGTCGTCCAGGTTATCGTCGCCACGTTCAGATCGGACAGGGTGCAGGCCACGGAGGAGATGGTCAGGGATATGGACATCGAGGTGAACGTGAGGTCCGCGGTCGTGGCGTTCAAGGAATAGGTCTGACTGGACAGCACCGACGTGATTCGGTAATGATACAGGACATTGGACCCCAGATTGGTGAGCGTGATGGAATGGCTCAATTTGGGACCATCATCATATCTCGTTGACCCATAGGATGCCGAGGTGCCGTAGTCCACTCTTGAATCGGAATAAAGGTCAGTGCTCCAGGACACGGTCGCGGTCCCGGACCCCAGAGAGACGCTGATGGACCCGATCCACATCGATCCTGGATAGGGACTGAAAGATCTTACGCTAGACGAATAGACAGAGGAATCCTTAACCACGTATCCCTTGAGATAATACGTGACGTTCGAGCTGAGACCGGTTATGTTGGCCTCATAGCGCCCTGATTGGGCGGAACCGACAACTGTGCCGTTCAATCTGGTAGAAAGATTGGCCCCCGACGTTCCCCACATCAGGTAACCGTAGTCGCCATGAAGGACGGTGGGCACCCGGCCCCCTAATTGATAGTGCCAACGGACGTTGAATACGGTATCGTTTATCGGCTCGAACACATCGAATACGAAGACACTTTCATAGAAGATCGTTCCGCCGGGAGGATCGAAAGGGTTGGGAAGCGACATGACAGACGCCGACCCGGATGGATCGCCCACGGTCACCAGATTTGCCGTTATGGTCCCTCTGGCCTCTTCCACCTCGATCAGGTTATCGTAAGGTGCATAGACGAAAAAGGACCCGAGGTCGTCCATCAATGTCGTGGCGTTCTCGACCGCCGTGGCATCGTCCCGGTTATCCAGATGAGAGATTATGGCATTGACGCGGCCCTTGATCTCGGCCCTTGTTCCATTCCCATCGACGAACATCACCGGGTCCAAGGAACCGATGAAGTCCGGAAGCCGGGAGATATCGGCGATGGAGAAGTCCATGTCATGACGGACAAAGAGCTCCTGGGCCCCGAAATGCTCCTCTGCGTACGCACAGGAGAATGAGCCGGGGCAGGTTGTGAAGACCACGGGGAAGCTGGCTGATAGACCAGGGGTCGATATCTGCATCTTGTTATGAGCGTTTCCCTGCTGGTCGCATCTCACCGCCCAAACGCTTGACCCTTCATCCGAGGTCTCTACGTAGGCCATTCGGACCATCGGACCGGAAGATGATATGGTCAAAGCACTGATGGAGCCACCGTCAGCCTCCAGAACGGTATGACGTGTCCAGCTGCTCGGATCTCCGAGACAGCGAGCCATTTTAATGGCGTTATCATCAATGAACACGATGCATGCCCTTTCTTTGAGATACGTTATCTCAACAGGTCCCCCGTCACATCCTTCGTACACCAACGACGGATCGGAGATCAAAGTGCCATTGGTTCCGATCCGGAGGTAGAGAATACGATCGGAGGCGTCATCGACGAACGCGACGTCCAGCACCCCGTTCCGGAAGGACATGTCCGCATCGACGGCGGCGATCGGCAAGGCGGCCAGGAACGAGGCGTTCACTTCGCCATCCACCAGTTCGATGGATGCTAGCGATGTCCTTTCCACCCCGTCGAACATGGCGTTCATGAGCAGATAGACGGCGTTCCCGTCAGATGTAGCGGTAGGCTCACTGCCGACGGACAACACCAAACAGTTGCTCCAATCATCGCTGTCATCCATATAGAGGAAGTACACCGATGTCCCACCCAGGGGAGATTCCTGACCTTGGAAGAGGACAGCGACGGGGAAGGAACTTCCGAGGACGATCTCGATGTTGGATATTGAATGGAAGAAGGGTGTGATCGTTCGATCGGCCGTGAAGGTCGATAGCGAACCGTTGGAACGCTTCCAAGCTAGCTTTTGAGCCCCTTCCTCCCCGTCGACCCATAGCACGTGCGTTGTATCTCCTTGAACCCCGATACAGGGGGAAGATGCTCCCTTGTTCGAGATGGTCAACCTCCTGTCCGCATGCTCGATCGATGGTCGTTGATCGAGCACCTCGGCAGCCTCGGCCTCCGCCGTCTCCGCCCGGACATCGGACCCTATCACATAGAACGCCGCGATGACCATCAGATAGACGCAAGCTACGCTGATCCATTTCTTAGCAAATGCGTTCGTCCAACTTTCCCCTTGAGGTGTTTTGGAAATCATGTTTTTTATTGGTATATAACAATGATTGGAGCATGCTCATTTCTTAGAGATATTAAAGAAGCGGTACGGATCGTTTTACAATCCGACGCTTCATTTTCACCCACCTCCCCCTGTCAGTCCTTTATACTCTCAAGGCGAAGTTGATGCGGTGAGCAGATGTCCCGCCTCATGCCCGAGATGGTGACCGAACCGCTGGTCCATGATTTCCATTCCGTTACAGATGGAATGCTGGCCACCACCGCCATACCCCCAGTGGACGAACTTCTCGGCGGATTGGAACCGGGAACGGTCACCACTATCGACAGTTCGGACAAGCTGCTGTTCAACCTGGTAAACATGCTGAGCGTGAACTTCGTCCGCGAATGGCATCGTGACGTGATCTGGGTGGACGGCGGGAACTCCGTCAATCCATACGATCTCACGTACGTGTGCAAACGATTCCGGCTGCGCCCGGAGGAGGTGCTGAACAGCATCAGCGTATCCAGGGCCTTCACCGCCTACCAGATGTCCACTCTGATCGAGGAGTCGTTGGAGGAAGAGCTCTGCCGCAGCAAGGGCGGCATGATCGTGGTGTCATGCTACCCGGACCTATTCCAGGACGCAGACATGGACTGGAATGAATCCCTGAAGCTCATGGAGAGGGGCATGGGCAAGCTGCGTTCGCTGACGGCCAAGCACCGCACCGTGAGCGTGGTGACGAACTACGGCCTGGCGAAGCTGATGTACCGCAAGGGACTGCGCTCCCTATTCTACGAAAAAGTCGACCGAGTGGTCAGCGTGGAGCATCGTTCCGGCTACGTGCGCATATCATTACCGAGGGAAGAGAGGGAGATCATGTACCGGCCGGTCCCGCCGAACCAGACCACCTTGGACGAGTACAAGAGGCGTTTCTGATGGGTCGGACCGTACCAACGTACCGCATGGCCTCGGAAACCCTCTTCCAGAGCTGGAACGATTTCCGACGCGCCCTTTCGCAGGAGGACCGCGAGGCGTTCGACCGCCTTTCGGACAAGGCCCGGTTGCACGCTTCCGCTTGTTCCGTTGCCGCTTTCCTCGATCCTCTGGAAGGGACGCTGCTCTCCATACTCCTGGAGCAGGAGAAGGAGCTGGAGCGCCTGCGCAAGAAGGCCTGATCCGATGCGCGGATGGATCCTGGACTGTTACGCGGACGAGGTCAACAACGAGATGGTGACCTGGATAAAGACGTCCGCGGGAATTGAGCGCATGGCCGACCGCGAGTACCGCCCGTGTTTCTATGTCAAACCCTCCGCGGAACGACAGCAGGACCTGCTCCTCGGTCTCAAGGAGGCGGGAGTGGAGCATCGCTGGGAGAAGCACCGCACCTGGCTGACCGGGCCGTTAGAGGACGTGCTGAAGGTTACCCCCCGCGGATACCGCAACCTGATGCCTCTGGCGAAGACCATAGACAAGTGGGGATGTCACCGGGACCACACGCTCTTCAATGTCGATACACGCATGGACACCCGCTACTTCCTGCATCGCAAGGTGTTCCCTATGGGACTGATGGACGTGGATCGCTGGAAGAACCTGGACACCCCGTTCCGATTGGACTACCCGATGCCCGAGCTGCGTACGTGCGAACTTACGCTGGAGACGTCCGCCCGACGGGGGATGCCCACCATTAAGGACCGTCTGAAGCGGGCCACTCTCGACGACATCGTGATGGAGGGCAAGGAGGCGGAGATCCTGGAGCTGTTGCAGCAGGCCCTTCGAGACAGGGACCCAGACGTGCTGGTCACCGACGGCGGCGATAGCTTCCATCTTCCGTTCCTGGAGAAGTGCGCCGAACGTAATGAAATTGAACTGGAGCTGGGACGGGAAGGGGGAAAGCGCCGCGGGAAAGGAAAGAGCTACTTCACATACGGGCGCATCCTTTACAAACCGCCGGCGTACAAGCTGCGCGGCCGGATCCACCTGGACAAAGGCTCCTCGTTCATCTTCCAGGAAGGGAAAATGGCCGGACTGATCGACCTTTGCCGCCTTTCTCGTATATCGTTGCAGGACATGGCCCGCATGTCCCCGGGGAGCGCCATCAGCGCCATGCAGGTGAACGAGGCCAGCAAGATGGGCTCACTGGTGATGTGGAAGAAGAATTTGCCGGAAGATTTTAAGACCGCCGCCGAGCTGGTGGCCTGCGACCGCGGCGGGCTCATCTACGAACCGAGGGTAGGTCTGCACGAGCACATCCAGGAGGTGGACTTCACTTCACTTTACCCGAGCATCATGGTCCGCCACAACATATCCCCGGAGACGCTGAACTGCGATTGCTGCCGGGACAGCGGGGAGCCCGTGCCTGGGTTAGGATACTGGACCTGCACCAAGCGCAGGGGACTGCTGGGAAGGGTGCTGGAGCCGATCGTCCGCCGGAGGATATCGCTCAAGCGCCTGAAGAACGAGGGCGGACGGCGGAGCGCCATCTATGACCAGCAGGCCAAGGTGCTCAAGTGGGTGCTGGTGACCTGCTTCGGTTATACCGGCTACCGCAACGCCCGCTTCGGTCGTATCGAGTGCCACGAATCGATCACCGCCCACGGACGGGAGATATTGTTAAAATCGGCTGAGGTGGCCGAGAATCGCGGCTTCCGCGTGCTGCATGGAATAGTGGACTCCTTATGGCTGGAAGGGGACGGGGATGTTAAGGCCTACTGCCGGGAGATAGGGCAGCGCATGGGCATACCTCTTGTCTGGGACGGGGAGTACAAGTGGATAGTGTTCTTGCCGAACCTGACCAATGGCGCAGGTGCACTGAACCGTTACTATGGCGCGTTCCAGGACGGGGAGCTGAAGGTGCGCGGCATAGCGCTGCGCCGGAGGGACACCTGCACCCTGGCCAGGGAATTACAGCAGGGCATGCTGGATCGCTTGGTGCTCGGAGAGGATGCTGAAGGGTTCCGTCATCGAATACTGGAAGCATTGGGCGTTCTGGATTCCTTCATACGGAACCTGAGGGACATGGAGGTGCCGCTGGAGAAGCTGGTGCTCTCCCGGCGTATCACCAGGGAGCTGAAAGATTACCGTCAGAGGAACGATCAATTTCGCGCTTTGAGCCAGCTGGAGGACCAGGGCTTCCGGACGCCCCCCGGGGAAGCGGTCGAGTTCATCATGATAAGGGGCAAGGACGTCAAGGTGGCGCAGTTCCTGGACGGAGAGGAGGAGTACGATGTCGGGCGGTACGAGGAACTCATGTTCCGAGCGGCTGGGGAGCTTTTATCGCCCTTCGAGCTCGGCCAGGACCGCCTGCGCGATTTCTACCGCATGAACGGGGCGAAATAGTACAGGAGTATCGGAAGCAGAAGGCAGCCTGTCAGATGCACCCTGCTTACGCCGATCTTCCCGGGCACCGTGCCGAGGATGGTCGACAGCGTAAGCAACAACAGCCCGCCGGGGCCGGCCAGAGCGAAGGACAGTGTGACCATGCCGATCAATGCCCCTTGATTGAGCCTGGTCAGGTCGCGCCCCTGCGCCTTCAGCAGCATTTTTCTGCCTAGGCGCATGGTGAGCACGTATGAGATCAAAGACGCGAACAGTATGCACAGCAGCAGGGACGGCATATCCGTGACGGAAAGAGCGGGCATGGCCTCCTGCATCGCCAACAACGTACCGCTCCTCCCCTTGCCGAGGAGCAGTAACGTTCCCAATCCAAGCACCGCCGCTCCCGTTCCCACGGCCGACACGGTCGATATGAACTCCTCCGGGCCTTCGCGGGAGCGGGGCAGCAGGGTCGAAAGCACCGCTCCGGCCGTGGCCGTGACGCCAGGAAGCCAGCCCACCATCCCGCCCATCAACGAGCCTCTGAGGGCCCCTGTCACCGATGGCGGCAGATCTGCCTCCCCTTCCTGCTCGGGCATGCGGCCGCGCGAGGAGCCGATGAGCAGCGGCAGCCCGAAGAGGCCGGTGAAGAGGGGCATCAGCATGTTCCCCTCCATTCCCCTCCAGATATCATCACCGGGTACCAGGCCGTCCATGGCCATCAAGCCCAGGACGCCTGAGCAGAGGAACAGCAGAACCGCCCAACCGATGATGGGGAGGCGGTCCTTGCGAACTATCCATCTCCCTATCAGCGTCCAGTCACCTGCTTCGGGCCCGTGCCCCCTTATTCGGAATGACTGCAAAGGCGTCCGAACGTACCACCTTCCATTATGACGAATGACGGAACCGATGACCCTTGCTGAATCACCGCCCACCGGTATGTGCCGCTTCAGGGAGATGACCTCGGCCGGTGTGTAACGGCCGCCCCTCATGTCCAGCTCCGCCATGGGGTCGGCCTTCCCGCTCTCCGCCCAGAACAACACTAACGGAACGGCCAGCAGTAACCATGGGATGGCGGGAGCTGCGGAGCTCAGGGCGTTAGCGACGTAGACATGAACGAACGGCAGCGGCATCAGCACGATCGTTCCGGCCATGGCCCCTACCAGGCTGCCCTGGGCCGCCGCCTGCAGGGCGTTCATTCCTTTGCCTTCGAGAATAAGACGGTGCGACGGCAGCACGGACATGCACTCCGTTTCATCAGGCACGCCCATGATCAGGGACGGGATGTAATCCAGAAAGGAGTGGCATATCGCCGCGGAAAGGATTGTGCATGCCACCAGCAAAGCGGGCGGGAGCGAGCATCCGACCGTAACGCATATGCCATCCAGAATAGGGGACAGCGACGGAACGCCCATTATCAGCAGCACGGCCAAAGTGTTCACGTGAATGCCCGGAGCAAGTCCGGACAGCGCCCCCATCCCCATGCCGAACAGGGTGAAGTAGAGCAGTAGCAGAAGGTCGGCGCCGAACACGCTGGACCAGCCGGTTCCAGTGTCAAATGCCGTACGGTTGCAATCACGCTAACCGGCCTTTCTGCTTAATATATGCAAATCGATAGCGGGCCGCTCATGCCAGCCGTGCGCGCGGAGAAGCTGACCAAGGTGTTCGACGACCTGAGGGCAGTGGACGCTATCGATTTCGAGATCGGGGAGGGTGAGTGCTTCGGCTTCCTCGGCCCGAACGGAGCTGGAAAGAGCACGACCATGCGAATGATACATTGCGCCAGCCCGATAACCTCCGGCGAGCTGGATGTCCTAGGTATGGCAGTCAACGGCAGATGCCGGGAGATAAAGGCGGCCATCGGCGTTGCCCCCCAGGAGAACAACCTGGACCCCGACTTCACCGTGCGCAGGAACCTCACCGTCTACGGACGCTACTTCGGGCTTCCCAAGGAAGTGCTGGAAGAGCGGGCGGACCGGCTGCTGGAGTTCATGCAGCTGACCGAGAAGCGGGACGAACGGATACAGGACATCTCCGGGGGAATGAAGCGCCGCCTGATAATCGCCAGAGCCATGATGAACGACCCTCGGCTCCTGATACTTGACGAGCCTACGACCGGACTTGACCCTCAGGCCAGGCACCTCATCTGGGAGAAGGTGCGCGAGCTGAAACGGAAGAAGGTGACCGTCGTTCTCACCACGCATTACATGGACGAGGCGGAGCGGCTGTGCGACCGTCTGGTCATCATGGACCACGGGAAGATCATACTGGAAGGGAGGCCGCGTGAGCTGATAGACCAGGTGATCGGCACGGATGTGATGGAGATCGACGAGCCCACGGACGAGATGGAAACTTACGTGAAAGTGAGGGGGTGGCAGTACGAACGGACCATCGACCGCATGCTCATCTACACTGAAGAAGGACAGAACGTCGCCGCCGAGCTCAAGGAGCGCTTCGCCATGAGCTACTACCTGATCAGGAACGCCACGCTGGAGGACGTGTTCCTTCGCACGACCGGGAGGGCGCTGGTGGAATGAGCCTGATCTCCAACATCTCCTGGCGCTCCATGGCCCTCTGGAAGCGCAACCGCGACGTGTTCCTGACGACGTGGAAGACCAACTTCCTTCCACCGTTCCTTGAGCCGATCCTTTACCTGGTGGCCATGGGCCTTGGTTTCGGCGCCCTCATAGAGGCGGATATCGAGTACGGCGGCAGGAGCCTGGAATACATCAAGTTCCTTGCCCCTGGCCTGGTGGCCATCAGCATAATGTACGGCGCGTTCTTCGAATGCACCTACTCGTCTTTCGTACGAATGTACTACCAGAAGACCTTCGACGCCATACTGGCAACCCCGCTGTCCCTGGAGGACATTATCGCTGGCGAGATACTTTGGGGGGCTACCAAGAGCTTCATAAACGCCACGATAGTGCTGGGCGTGATCGCCGCCTTCGGTTACGCGGAATTCCCGGGGCTTCTTCTGATCCCGTTGATCTCCTTCGTAGGCGGTCTGATGTTCGCCTCACTGGCCATGCTGTTCACTGCCCTGGTCCCGAACATGGACTCCTTCAACTACCCGTTCTTCCTGCTCATAACGCCGATGTTCCTCTTCAGCGGGACCTTCTTCCCCCTGAACGTGCTGCCGGAATGGGGTCAGCAACTGGCCATGACCCTGCCGCTCACACACATATCCAACATGGCCAGGGACCTGTCCTACAACATGATGTCGGCCGAGCTGGCCATAGGCGCCGCCTATGTCATCGCTTTGACGGCGGTCTGCTTCCTCGCTTCCGCCTATCTCATGAAGAAGCGCTTGGTCAAATGACGTGCACCTTGCCGTCCTTGACATCGACACTGACCAGGGTGCGCACCTTCTGTCCTATGTCGCTCTCCAGCTCTTCCAGCCTGTCGGTCTTGTTCACCACCACTATGACGTCCCGCACGTCCACGCCCATGGCCTTGAGGGCTTTGACGATCGCGCGCAGCGTGCCGCCGGTGCTCACCACGTCGTCGAGCACGATCACCCGGTCTCCCTTCTTCAGACCGTTTATGAACAGCTCCTTCTCCGAATAGCCAGTGGTCTGGCGCACGCTCACCTCGTCCGGCAGGCCGTACCTCCTTTTTCTGACGACGTTGTAAGGTATGCCGGTCATCAACGACAGCGGCACTATCAACGGAATGGCCATGGCCTCCGCCCCCACCAGGTAGTCCACGTCCAGGTCCATGAGGTCGTATATGCGGTTAAGGACCTCGTCCAGGACCAAGGGGTCCATGGCCGGGATGCCGTCCGTTATCGGATGCACGAAATACTGGTACTCGCCGAAATGCACGACGTCGCTGCGCTCCAGGCTCTCCTTCAGTCTCTCCAACATGCTGCTCACGATGGATATCCCCCAGCTCGCACATTAATTGTGCGATTTCCGGAGCAGTCATTATATCCCCGATGCTGGGATTCGACCGGCATGAAGGTTCTGGTCGGCAAGGACGCGGAAATAAAGGAAGGAAGGCTGAAGGGGATCACGGCCGACGGGCGGAAGTTCATCGTCGGACGATACAAGGGGGAATTGTTCGGCATGGACGGCAAGTGCTCGCACGCCGGGTTCGACCTCCTCTACGGGACGATAAGGGACGGAAGGGTGGTGTGCCCGGCCCACGGCGCCGAGTTCTGCATCAAGGATGGGGCCAAGGTCGCGCACGCCGGGGCCAAGGACCTTCGCGTCTACATCGTCTCCGTGGAAGGGGACGATGTGTACATCGAGATCTGATCACTTGCGCGGGAGGGGCTCGTCGCCGTCGGCCTTCTGCCACTTGGCCCCCTTCTTCCTTATCTTGCCGGAGGCCGCCAGGTGGCGGATGGTGCGGCGCACGAGGTCCTCGGGCACATCGATCTGGAACTGCTCCCTGAAGCCCTTCTGAATGCCCAGGACCGTTTGAGGCTGGTATAGCGTCTTCGGCAAGATCGTGCGAAGGTCCTCGTGAAGGTTCCAGGGGAATATGAACCATGTCCAGTCCTCCTCCGGGACCTCGATCTCGTAATAGTCCGGCTGTTTTTTGGAATGGGTGATGTGCAATAAGGTCGCGGTGCGAACCTCCTTTGGGTTCATCTTCTTCAGGTGCATCTCGGCCAGCATCAGGCTTTCCCCGGTGTCCGTGATATCGTCCACGATCAGCACCGACTCGCCCTCGATGCTGGCGTTGAGCTCCTGCGTCAGAAGCGCCTTCCCGTCGGTGTTGGCTGTGACGCCCCAATGCTCGGTCTTGACCGCGTAAAGCCGCTTGACCTGCAGATGGTCGCAGATGACGCGCGCGGGCACCCAGCCCCCGCGGGTGAGGCCGATGACCACCGTGGGTCGGAAGCCGTTGTCGGCGATGTCGTAAGCTACCGCCTCGGTCCATCTCGCGATCTCGTCCCATGTCAGTATCCGGCACTTGAAGCTCTCTACCTTCTCCGTAGGTTCCACCCCGTTGTTGGCACGGACCGTGATGCGAGGAAATAACGTTTGCCGTTTACAGCATGGGCGGAACGACCTCCATGCGCCTGGTGTCGAACAGGCCCCGGTCCCCTATCTTGAGCTCCGGAACGACCAGCAGGGATTGGAAGGACAGGGTCATGAAGGGCGCGGGCAGTCGGCAGCCCATGTCTGCCAGGGCTACCAGGAGATCGCTCTCCATTTTCGCCACCGCGGCCGCCGGGGAGATGCTCATTAGACCGGCCACCTCCAGCGGCAACGATGATACCTTTCCCCCATCGCACACCGCGAACCCTCCGGAGCGGGACACTGCGTTCAGGGCTGCGGCCATGTCCTCGGGGGAGGCCCCCACGGCCAGGAGGTGATGGGAATCATGAGCCACGCTGGTTGCCAAGGCCCCGCGCTTGAGCCCGAACCCCTTGATGAAGCCGAGCACTGGAACCTCGTTCGCGTAACGGTTGGCAAGGGCCAGGTGCAGGATGTCCTGCTCTGGCATGGCCCTGATGAAACCGTCACTCACTGGCAGGTCGGTGATCAGACCTTCGCTCTCTATGCGGTCCGGGAAGACCCCTATCACCCTGACAGATACCTTCTCCCCTTCCGCCGGTAGCAGCATATCCCTGCCGGACAGGTCCCTGGGCACTATGCCCAGACCGTCCGTCTTGGGCTCGGCCTGGAAAAGCGGTCGCCCGTTCTCGGCCACCTTTTCCCCGGCGATGTAGACCTCCAGGACGTTGAATTCTTTCAGGTCGTCCACCACTACCAGGTCGGCGGTGCGCCCCGTAACCACGCTCCCTCCTGGCAGGCCGTAATGCCAGGCGGGCCAGGCTGTGACGGCGCGGATGGCGTGCATGGGCGCCATCCCCAAGGCCACGGCCTTCCTGAGAAGAACGTCCAGGTGACCGTTGACCAGATCCCTGGCGCGGAGGTCGTCGGAGACCAGCATGCACTCGTGCGCCTTGGCGAAGGGCATCAGGGCGCGCAGGTCCTGGGAAGCGCTTCCCTCCCTGACCTGTATCCACATCCCAAGGAAGTACTTCTCCTCCGCTTCGTCCGATGTCAAGCTCTCGTGGTCGGTCCTCATCCCGGCGTTAATGTATTTCACCAGGTCATTGCCGACCAGGCCGGGGCAATGCCCGTCTATGCCCTTCCAGAACACCTTGGCCGCCTTGATCTTGGAAATTATGCGAGGATCGTCGTTGAGCACCCCCTGCACGTCCATGACCTCTCCGAGGCCAACGAAGCGAGGGTCCTTGAGCATGGACTCGATCTCGGCCACCCCTATGGTCGCCCCCGACCTCTCGTAAGGGGTGGCTGGAACGCAGGAGGGGGCTGTGAGGTATATTCGAAGCGGGACATTGGAGGCGTCTTTCAGCATGAGATCTATGCCGCTCATGCCTAGTACGTTGGCTATCTCGTGGGGATCGGACACCACGGCCGTGGTGCCGTGCGGAACCGCCGCCTCAGCGAAGCGAGAGGGGCAGAGCTGTGATGATTCGATATGAATGTGCGAATCGATGAACCCGGGCAGCAGGTATCTCATCGGGGCTTCCTCCAGAGTAACGATATCCGTGAACTTCCCACCCTCCATCATCACCCGGCTGGGGACCGTCTTCCCGTTCACGACGTCCACCAGCTGCCCCTCGACGACCGTTCGGCTCATGGACCCGATTCAGCGCTGGAAATGCAAAAACCTTTTGACCGTTCCTTCCGATGATCGAGCATGACCTATCCCCGAGAGGCTTTAAACCGGATCAGGTGGGCGAAAGGCGGGCTGGAGGGGGCGATGGTGACCTACGTCCATCGCGGGGCGCCGGGCGATGTCAAGTCGGTTAGGGGCGATGATATAACGGGACTGGAAAGGTCATTCTTCACCGTGGGGAGGGGAAAGATACCCTATCACAGGGTGATAAGGATAGAAATGGATGGGGAGGTCGTTTACCTGGCGCGACCTAATGCCGGGGCTCGTTGCAGTTCGGGCAGTTGTGCATGAAGGCCGGGTAGTTCACCCCGCACTTGCGGCATTTGGTCATGTCCACCTTCTTTTCCTTGTGCTCTCCATGGGCTTGCCCGGCCGGAGGGACAGGTTGTTCAGGGGCAGGCCGTGCCGGAGCTGACTGGGAAGCAGGCGCCTGCTGCGCGGGGAGCTCCTGCCCTGCCTGACACTGCTGGGCGTGGTACTGCTGGTACTGGGGTTGGAAGACCTCCTGCAGCTTGAGGAACCCGAAGAGCATCACCAGGCCGGGTATGATGTAGACCAAGAACCCTATGATGGTCCATATCAGAAGCGAATCGCTGGCCTTCTTGAAATTACCCTGGTCCAGATTTGCGAAGACCTGGTCCTTCAGCATCAGGAGCAGAACCACGCCCAGTCCCGCGGCGATCAGGGAGTACACCCCTCCGCCAACGTTCCCGGAGAGTATGGAGATCACCCCGGCCAGCAAGGCTATGAGCGTGAATATCAGGTCGAACAGCTGCCCAATGTAGACGAGCTTGCGAGCCTCGGCCACGCTGGCCGGGAGCCATGACGGGCCGTTCTCAGGCACCAAGAAATCGTTGAGATCCATTACAATCCTCCAGAGGGGTCCACCCCACCGGATTTTATACATGGGATTCGCGAATTTCAATCTATCGAACCATCTCGAACGAGGGAGCCATGGCCCGGCCAACTCACAATCATTAAATACGATCCTCCATCTACGAAAGCCGTCAAGGTTGAAATGGATGAAGAATGAGGATTTCAAATACCTGTACGACCGATTGAAGGAACCCTCTGATATCGATGCTCTGTCCAAGGAACTGAGCCTGGACCGCGAGCTTCTCACCGTTATCTACACCCAGAGGACGGTCCGCGAGACCACCAAGAAGTATTACAAGGTGCAGCGGAACGGTCAGAGGATGGTCAGATCATGGCAGAACGGGGAGACCATACTGGAGATATCCAGGCGTCTGGAGTTCCCGCCGATACTGACCGGGCTTATGATCTTTCAGGAGTCCGGGCGGTCAAAGAAGCAGTTCTGGGCCATAGTGCGCAACCCGGAGGCCATTCAAGACCATGACCTGCGAAGGCAGATAGAGGAGATAAACGCCGCCGACATCATCTACTCTCCGGAAGGCTCGGAGAAGCAGACCCTGCGGGGCAAGTGGGGCGAGAAGAACCTGCAGGACTGGCTGGACAGCCAGGGGATAACCTATCGCACCGAGGACGATCTGAGAGGCAAGTTCACCAAGACCCCCGACGCCTTGCTGGACCAACCCATAGTTGTCAACGGCTGGAAGGTCAACTGGATCGAGTCCAAGGCCACCTTTGGGGACCGGGTCGAGGTGAACAAGAACACGCGCAAGCAGCTCTCCCCCTACGTCGATCTGTTCGGCCATGGCCTGGTGGTCTACTGGTTCGGGTTCGTGGACGAGATAACCATGGAGGACGGCATCTTCATAACCGATTCATCCCTGAGCGGCCTGAACTGTCGGCCTGCGGACCGAGCCTAGGCTGCACACATTAAATATCTGTCACCTTTATTTTTGCTCATGGATGAGACCGAGGTCATCTCCGCCAGCGATTTGGAGCGGTACGGGTATTGCCCGCTCAGCTGGTGGTTGGGACGGCGGTCCCGATCCAGCACCCCCGATCAGGAAAGGGGGGAACTGGTGCATCGCAGCAAGGCCGATGAGTACCGCCGCATACGCGGCATCGAGCAGAAGGCCTGGGACTGGGAGCGCATGGTATTCCTCTTTTCCTTGGTGGCCACCGTGCTGGCGCTTACCGGAATATCCCTGATGCGCGCCTCCAGCGGAGCGAACCTCGATTGGATACTGCCCCTGCTCAGCATCATCTGGTTCGTGGCGGTCATCGCCATGCTCTATCTCTCGGCGCAGATGGGGCAGGCCATCATCCGGGTGAGACGGCTGCAGATACTGGCCATCATTGGCCTGGTGCTTATGGTGGTGGCCATGAACATCGGCGGCCTGTTCCATGCCGATCCCCGGATCTCCATGATACTTGAGGTACTGGCCCTGGTTTGGATGATGGCCGCCTCATTGGCATTGTACCTTTCGCTCTCGGCATCCCAGGAAGCGGGGAGGAAGAAGGATGAAGAGGGCCTGGAGGGGGAAATCCGCTACGTGGGGACTGATAGCTCGCCTTTGTTCTTTTCGGAGAGGTACGGCCTGAGCGGCAGGCCGGACTTCGTGCTGGAGATAGACGGGCAGCTCATCCCGGGGGACCTGAAGACCGGGCGAACGCCGAGGGGGCCCCTGTTCTCGCACATCATGCAGGTGGCGGCCTATTGCCTGCTCATCGCCGAGACATCGGGAAAGCGCCCTCCGTACGGGCTTCTTCGCTACGGTGACGAGGAGCACGAGATCGAGTTCGACCCGGAGCTGGAGAAGCTGCTCCTGGGAAAGCTGGAAGAGATGCGTGGCCTCATGCGCAGTGGAGAGGTGCATCGCAACCACAACCGCCCGGGCAAGTGCGCCAAGTGCTCCCGCCGGGACTCGTGCCCGGAGAGGCTGGTGTGATCACTCCACGGTGACGCTCTTGGCCAGGTTCTTCGGCTTGTCGATGGAGCAATTGCGGCGCTTGGCCACGTAATAGGACAATGCCTGCAGGGCCACCGTCACCGGTATCGGCGAGAAGACCGGCTTGACCGGCGGAACGTATACCATACGCTCGCACAGCCTGGACAGGTCAGTGTCGCCCTCCACCCCCACGCCGAGCACGGGGCTGTCCCGGGCCGCCACCTCCGATATGTTGGCCAGCATCTTCTCGTAGGTGTGATCGCCCTTTATCGCCACGGCGATCACCGGCGTTGAGGAATCCAGCAATGCAAGCGGCCCGTGCTTCAGCTCGCCGGCGGCGAAGCCTTCCGCGTGTATGTATGATATCTCCTTGAGCTTGAGGGCGCCTTCCATCATCGTCGGATAGTTGATGTTACGGCCGATGAAGAAGCAGTGCACCGCCTTGTCCACCATCCGGCTTGCCTCCTCGATGTCGTGTATGTGGTTCAGCACCGACTGCACCATGTTGGACGATTGCCGCAGCGAGGATAGGGCGCTGCGCATGGAATCGTGGCTCAACGTTCCGTTGCCGTACCCGACGCGTATGGCCAGCAGGTACATGGCCAGAAGCTGTGTGAGAAAGGTCTTGGTGGCTGCCACCCCAATCTCGGGACCGGCCCGGGTGTACAGCACCTCGTCCACCTCCCTGGTTATGGTGGACCCCACAATGTTCGTCACCGCCAAGGTGCGGCATCCCCGGCGCCTGGCCTCCCTGGCCGCGGCCAGGGTGTCGGCGGTCTCCCCGCTTTGGGTTATCAGTATGACCAGCGGGGCCTCGCGGGCCCCTGGTGAGTATCGATACTCCGAGGCCAGCTCCAGCGTGGTGGGCACCCCGGCGAACTCCTCCATGGCGTACTTACCGACCATGGCCGCGTGAAATGAAGAGCCGCAGGCCACTAGCTTCACCGAGGGGAAATCGATGCGTGGCAGCACCTCCCCGTTCTCTATGAGATCGAGCGCCCCGAGCAGGGTGTTGTGGATCGCGTTCGGCCCTTCGAATATCTCTTTGAGCATGAAATGTTCGAAACCGCCCTTCTGGGCGTCCTCGGCGGACCAGGTAACCGCGGAGGGTTCCCTTTTCACCTCTATCCCCTCTTGGTCGTAGACGGCGACCCCTTTGGGAGTCAGCGACAGCGTCTCCCCGTCCATTATGTACAGAACCTTGTTGGTATAGCTCAGCAGGGCCGTGACATCCGAGGCCAGGAAGTTCTCGTTCACTCCCAGACCGACCACCAGCGGGTTCTCCTTGCGGGCGGCGGCGATCTCCTGACTTCCCTCCAGCACAGCTGCTATGGCATACGTCCCCTCGATATCCTTCACCGTTTCGGCCAAGGCCTGACGGAGATCGCCCGAGTAGTGGGATTCCAAAAGATGCACCACCACCTCGGTGTCCGTTTCCGAGGTGAAGCGATGTCCTTCCGATTCCAAACGTTCCCGCAGGGATGTGTAGTTCTCGATTATCCCATTGTGGACAATGGCCAGCTTCCCGTCGCATGATATGAAGGGATGGGCGTTGCTATCGGACGGTCGGCCGCAGGTGGCCCAACGGGTGTGGCCTATTCCCGTTCTCCCCGTGAACTTGGGGAGCGCCCTATGCAGCACATCCAGCTCTCCCTGCTTTTTCAGGATCGTCAAACGGCCATCCTCCACCATTGCGACGCCGGCGGAGTCATAACCGCGGTACTCCAGCCTCTTCAGACCTTCCATGAGCACCTCAGAGGCCCGACGATGGCCAGAATAACCGACTATGCCGCACATCAGACCACTATGCTCCTGTCCTCGAGCGATCCGCTTACCTTGGCACCGGCCCCCACGCGGGACTTCGCTCCCACGATCGTGCCGGCGGACAGCACGACCTTGGGACCGATCTGGGTGAACTCGCCGACCATGCTTCCAGCCTTCTCCACCTTGAAGAAGTCGTCCTCCACCCTGACCTGAGCCGGGCCAGATGGGGCGGAGAAGCCGGTCATTATGCGGCATCCGTCATCGATGACGGCCCTCGATATGTGAGCGTGCGAGCCTATGGAGACGTTGTTCATGATCATGGAATTGTTGATGGCAGTGAAGGGAGCTATGTGCACCCCGTTACCAATGCTGGTCGTCGGGAATATGGTCACGTACGGACCTATCTCGCACCCCTCGCCTATGGACACCGGTCCCTCTATGTAGCAACCGGCGCGTATCCTGGAGCCAGCGCCCACGTACACGGGGCCGCGCATGGTCACACCGGACTCGATGGCCCCGGATGTCTGCTGGCCGGAGAGGCTGAAGGCGTACTCGTTAAGCCGGACCAGGTCCCATGGGTACACGGCGTCCATCCAGCGGCCGGTGGACCGTACCGCCTCGATCCTTAGGCGGGGCATGCAACTGTGCAGAACGTGGGTTATGCCGGACTTTCCGGCCATCACGCCCTTCTCCAGGTGGTCGAATATCCCGGGCGAGAAACGGTATATGCCTGTGTTGATGATGTTGCCCACCTTCTTGTCCGGCTTCTCTATTATGTCCATCACCTTCCCGGACTCTATCTGTACGACCCCGTACTTGGAGGGCATCTCGGAATCGGTGACCAGCATGGCCATGCTGCCCTTGTGCTTGAGAAGGTCGGATATCACCTGGGCGTCAATGATGTTGTCCCCGGCCACCATGATGAAGTCCTCTTTGATCTGGTCCCTGACCGCCAGCGCAGCGTGCGCTGTACCCAGCTGCTTCTCCTGTATCGCATATGATATGCGCACCCCGAAGCGCGAGCCGTTCCCGAAGAAGGACATGATGCGTTCCTTCATGTAGCCCACGACCAGTATGATGTCGGTTATCCCATTGGCCGCCACGGCGCGCACGACGTACTCAAGGATGGGACGGTTGCCGATGGGGATCATTACCTTGGGCCTGGAAACGGTGAACGGGCGCAGCCTGGTTCCCTCCCCGGCGGCCAGAATGACAGCTTTCATCAAAGGGTCCTCTGGACATAGCCATCCCTGTGGCCGTTTATTAATCTTTTTCGCGGCCCGCTCAATACCGGTAACTGATAATGAGGAGGAAAGTTGTTTAAAAATCGACAAGGGTCAAGCGCCCAAGGTTCACCAAATGCCCGTTCCATATATTTCCGCATTGCCTGTCGAGATCGTTCAGTTCTTGGACAACCCCGGGGGCCATTCCCTGCTCGTCCGGGGCAATGCAGGCACCGGAAAGACCACTTTCGCCCTGCAGGTGGCAGAGGAGCTCAAGGACCGCCAGAAGGCGCATTACCTGTCCACGAGGGTCTCCGATCCCTCATTGCTCAGGCAGTTCCCTTGGCTGAACGAGCGGCTTCTGGCCAGGGATGAGACCGGGACCCGGCGCCGCTCGGGCTTTGGGCGCCTCAAGGGAGTGGGGTCCGGCGACCTGATGGTTCCCAGGCGGGAGATGGCCGTCACCATCGGACGGACCATGCCCGATCTGGAGAACCTCTATGACCTGGTGGAGAAGGGCGATGGGCGAATGCTGGTCATAATCGACAGCATCGACGCCCTGGCCGACCGCTACGAGCTGCAGTGTCGGGAGCTGATCAGCGCCCTTCAGCGAGACCTGGTGGAGGGGCATGGGGCGAACCTGCTCTTCGTCCTGGAGAGCAATGACCAAATGCTCGATTACATCGGGGACGGCGTTGTGAAGTGCAGCAGGGTGGAGCACGGTAGGAGGCTGGTGAGGGAGATGGACCTGATGAAGCTGAGAGGGGTGGAGGTGCAGCAGCCCCTGTACCTTTTCAGCCTCAAAGGAGGCAAGTTCCGATGCTTTGGGGCCAGATGGAACACTGGCCACGACAAGGGCGCGCGGTTCATCAGGCCGGACGACCCTTCAGGTCGCTTTTCCTATGGGATAACGGACCTGGACGCCATGACCGGGGGGCTCTGTCCCGGAACGGTCACGCTGATCGAGCTAGGACCCGGCCTCCCCCCGACCGTGAGCGGTCTGCTGGAGAGGTCACTGGTCTCCAGCTTCGCCAAGGCCGGGCGGGGGGTGATCTGGGTGCCCCTGCGCAAGGAGAGCGGTGCGGGTGCCCGGGGGCTTTTGCAGAACGCCCTGACCGACACGGAGATGGAGAAGGCGGTGAGAGTGGTGGAGCCAGCCTCCCAGATGGACCTGGGGAGCGGGAGATACGTCATGGCCGTGGAAGGGGCGAGGGCCTTGGACGACCTGAAGTGGAAGAACATCGTGTACGCCTTGGACGGAAGTTCGCAGCCGTTCCTGTCGATCATGGGATTCGATTCCCTGGAATCGATGTACGGCGGGGATGTAATGGAAGGACTGGTGGACCACCTGTCCGCGGTGAAGAGGAACGGGGGGGCCTTCGTCGGCCTGACCGCTCCAACCTCCCGTTCCACGGCCCGCCTGGCAGACCTGGCCTCGGTGCACCTGAAGTTGGAGAGGATAGGTGGAACGGTGGTGCTCTACGGCAGCAAGCCTTTCACCGAGTGCTTCGCCCTTACCGTGCAGGAAAGACCCCGGGGAGGGTGCGTGTCCCTGACACCGCTGGTATGAGGTGCTGAGAATGTTCAAGACCAACTTTCCACAGATGTGCTCCGTCCTCGTGCTAGGCACCCCGGGAGTGGGGCTGCTGGAGTTCCAGTTGAGCATGGTAAAGGAATACCTGGACCGTGGGGAGCCGGTCGTCTTCGTCACGATGGACATGATACCCAGGGACCTGATGGCGGCCATGGAGCGATTCGGGATCTCCCTGGACCTCCTGGGAAAGGGGCTTTACATCATCGATTACCATTCCTGCCTGCTGGGCAACTCGGACGAGAGGGAGATGCCGGAACGCGCCAAGGTGCGCCGCATACATGACCTTGAGGGCATCATGTTCAATGTGGCCAGCATCTTCGCGGAGGAGAAGAGGCCGCTCAGGGTTTTCATGCACACCCTCTCCACGCTATTCCTGTACAACCAGGCAAGCGTGGTGCTGAAGTTCTTCCAGATCAGCACCTCCCGCATACGGAGCGAGTACGGAATGACCGTGGTGTCCGTGTTCGACGGGGTGCATGACGAGAAGGCCCTCAATCACCTGGTCGCGCTTGCGGACGGGGTGCTCGAGCTGCGCTTCGACAACGATCTGAACAGGGTGCTCAGGGTGCGCCACATGAGGGGCATGTCGGTCCCGGGACGCTGGATACCTTTCGAGATCGCCCCGGGAGGGGGAGAACCCCTGACCCCAGTGCTGGAATGGAAATGATCACTCTTCCGCGGCCTCTATGACCCCGTAGAGAGCACGGTTTAGCTCTTGGACGGCGCGGGCCGTGGCCCTGGAATACAAGGGGCATTCCAGCTTGGGCCGGACCACCACCTCTTTCTTTCGGCAGTATACAAGCTGGTCGCTTAGCCCCAGCTCGGGGCGGTTCTCGCGGTGCAGGCAGGAAAAACAGAGCTTGTTCGTCATCCGGGGCGTTCTAACGAGCATGGTGTATTTGATGCTTCCTCAGCGTTTCGGCGCCAGGGCCTCCCCGATGTCCAGGACCCTTATGCCCTGCCTTCCCAGGTTCAGGGAACAGAAGGGGCAGGCGGTTATGATGCCGTCCACGCCGGTCGAGCGGTACATCTGGACCTTGTTCCTGGCGATGGAGCTGGAAGTCTCCGGGAATCCAGCGAGCATGCCGCCCCCGCCACCGCAGCAGCAGTCCTCCCCGGGCACCCTGACCACATCCACCCCCGCGGCCACGAGAACGCTGGCCATGTCGTCTGCGGCCCAGGGGCTGAGCCCGCGTTTCAGGTGGCAGGGTACCTGCAGGGCCCAACGGCCATCCAGCTTGGAACGCGGGTCTGACCCCTTCAGCACTTCGACCATGTGCTCCGCCCTGATGCCGTACACCTCCCGCAGCTGGTTGGTGCATCCCGGGCAGGAGGTGATCACCCGGTCATAGCGGGAGAACACCTCCATGTTCCGGCGCCTCAGGTCCTCGGCCACCCCCGTGGCCCCTATCTTGAGCAGGGGGGAGCCGCAGCAGACGGCGGCGCTTGAGATATCGTGGGAAACCCCTAGGGCGGTGAGCAGCGAGGAGGCTGCCTCCGTGAGGTGGGTCAGCCGTCCCAGTCCGATGCATCCCGGGAAGTAAAGCGTGCGATTTCCTTCCTCCCTCCAGCCCTTGAACTCCGTGCTGACGGTGCGACCGCACGAGGCGATGTTGTCCATCATCCTCCGGTGACCGGGAAGCCTGTCTGCCTCATTGAGGCCGGACCTAAGCCTGAGCATGGATAGGGTGAGGGATATCCCCGAGGGGCAGGCCCACTCGCAGGCGTGGCACATGGTGCACATGAGGGCGATCTGGCCAATGCTATCCCGTTCCGGGAATCGCGGCGCGTCCACCCCTGCCCCGCGAGGCCCGGGGAACCCGGGGCCCAGGGGGTCGTTGAGCACCGGGCATGCCCGCGTGCAGCTACCGCACTTTATGCACCTGTCCTCGTTCATGCTCCCTCCAGCGCCATTACGGCCATACGGGCGCTATCCAAGGCTCCGGCCAGACCAGATCCGTGGTCCCTTCGCTCGGAGTACACGCAGTCCCCGGCAGCGACGGCATTGGCCATCCTTCGTCCGTCCACGCGGACCATCATGCCTTCCCTGCTCGCGTACCCGCCCCTCAGAGCATCGGTGGAGCGCGCGACCTGGAAAACACCGAAGGGATCGTCAAGCTCCCGCCCCTTGATGTTGAGGCCGTCGACCAGGGGACCGCCGGTGGCGATCACGGCCGCGTCCGTCGCGACCTCCTTGACCTCGGACCCGCCGGAGACGGTCGCCCCGCGTACCGTGTCCCCCTTTATATCGAGGGCGGTCACCCTTCTGCCGTCCCATATGGTCACCCCGGCCCCCGCGGCCCGCGCGTGCATCAGTTCCGTCAGCCGTAGACCGGGGGGGCCGAGAGGGGTTACGGCCTCCAGCACCTTCCTTCCGCATTGGCGCTCCAACGCGTCCAACCTTCCATATTCGCGCAGGGGGACCATTGCCGGCAGCAGGACAGCGTCGCTTGACGTGGTCCTCAGCGCTTTCGCCAGCAGCTCCCAGGACCCCTCGCTTCTGAACGCCGCCGTGAGCGGGACCTCTGGCGGGACGGCGATGGGCAGTGAAAGGTGTTCCGCCCTTATGCCCTGGGCGATCAGTAAGGAGGAGGCTATGCGGACATGGATCGCTGGGTGCCCCTCGATGCTTACCACCGTGACGCTGCCTGGTGCCTCGCCGTATTTCCAGGTGGAGTGGCTGGGGGCCATCCAGCACCTGAAGGGCGTGCCGATCTTGCTCAGGCCCGCCCTCGCCCCCACCGCCCATGGCATGTGCTCATTGACAAGGAACTCGGCCATCTCCCTTTCACACCCCTCCGGCCTGGTCCTGATGCACCCGGTGGACATGGAGGTGCTCGGCGTGCCCCTTCCCACCAGAACGACTTCCTGGCCCTTCCTGGCAAGGAGCCATGATGAGAACAGCCCGGCTGCGCCGTTGCCGATCACCAGTACCCGGCTCATTCCATTTCCCCCATGCCGTACACGCCGTTAAGGACATGTTCTCGCAGCAGCCCTTGTCGCAACTGGTCCCCGCTGGCCTGGGAAATCCCGTGTTCCCGTTCGCGCAGGAACTCCCTCAGTGCGAGCAGGGGGTCCATCTTTGCCCCCTGCATCATCAGTTCCAGGACGGATAGCGTGCAATCGAGCCCCTGACAGTAACCCATGCCTGCCCTGGTCCTCCTCATAACATCGGCCAGGGTCAGTGCGTCACCGGTCTTCAGCACCGCGGTCACCTCCGATCGCAGCACCTGCTCGCAAGAACATATCACGCGCGTGTCGGACGTTGAAATGGAAGAAGCCATCCTGCCGTACTTGCGCCGCAGACGGGCGAGCGCGATGGAGCCCCCCTCCACATCAGCGGGCGGCCCCAGGGCCTCCAGATGCGTTCTGCATCCCGAGCTGTTGCCCAGCATGTCGCAGACCGTGTCTGATACCTTCTCCGCCATGAGCCTGTATGTGGTCAGTTTCCCACCGGCCACGCTCACCAGGTTGTCCACCGCGTCCCCTCTCGTTATGGAGAAGGAACGGCTGGCCTCCCGGCCGTTCCCTCCCAGCAGCGGACGCACCCCTCCGTACGCGCGAACGATCCTGCATCCGCGAAGGGATGGCAGCAGGGCGGATGTTTCCCTTAGCAGGAAATCGACGTCCTCCCTCGTCACCGCGGAATCGTCAGGGGACCTGGCCGGGCGGGAGGTGGTGCCTAGCACGGTAGAGGTGTGGCTGGGTACCGCGATGTCCCCGTTGGATGGTTCCCTCAACCTGTTTATCACGTGGCGGCATTGACGGCCGTACGTCACCAGCATGCTTCCCTGGTCCAACCCCGCCCGGGCCGTGCAAGCGGCCAACCCGGCCACGTCGGCCACCCAGGCCCCGGAGGCGTTGACGACCACCTCTGGGACGATCGGGGATGAGAGCCTTCCGCGCCTGTCCTGAACATCGACCCTGACTATCCTTCCGTCCTCGACCGTCATACCGGTGACGGCACAGTGGTTCAGGGCCAAGGCCCCGGCCTCCCTGGCATCACATATGTTCGCCTGGACCAGGGAGAAAGGGTCCACTGAACCGTCGGGAACGCGGAAGCACCTGACGGCCAGCGGGTTCAGACCCGGCTCGGAGGACGTTGCCTCCTCCGCCCCGATCTCCTCCGTTGGGACGCCGGTGGAACGGCAGGCGTCCTTGAACCTGTCCGCGAAGAGCGGATCGTCCTCCGGCAGCGAAACGAAAAGGCCGCCGGTGTCCTCGATGCAGAAGGGCGCGATCCTTTTGAGGACGGTGTTCTCCACCGCGCACTCCGCGGCCGAACCGGGGTCCTTGACCACGTAACGCCCTCCGCTGTGAAGGAGCCCGTGATTGCCGCCGCTGGCGCCGTGGCAGAAATCCCCCATATCCAGCAGGAGGCAGTCCACCCCGCGCAGGGCGAGGTCCCTGGCTATGCCCGCCCCGGTGGCCCCTCCTCCGATTATGAGAACGTCCTTGCGCATGTGATCAAGCGAAAAGGAATGGACGGGGCCATATATGGAAGTTGAGAGAACATGGAAAGTAGCGGGGGGTCGATTTGAACGACCGGTCTCCGGGTTATGAGCCCGACGGGATGTCCTGGCTACCCTACCCCGCTCTGGTATTTCCCCATCATGCGTAGGCCGGTTATAAACCTTTCTACCCGCGAACGGCGGCTGGTTCAGAAGAACTTGCGCAGTTTCATGACATCTTCTAGAGACCCTTTGATGACCACCTTGCGCAGGGCCCAGGCCTTCATTGGCTTCATCTTGCCGGTGAACAGCTCGTCGATGGTGCGGGGGTCGGAGCAGATCACGATGTCCGGGCCTTCGAGCAGCCCCTCGTCGAACTGCGATATGCAAGCGTCC
Source organism: Methanobacteriota archaeon (assembly GCA_012729095.1). Taxonomy (GTDB): domain Archaea; phylum Thermoplasmatota; class Thermoplasmata; order Methanomassiliicoccales; family UBA472; genus UBA472. The sequence goes on from JAAYDU010000008.1 coordinate 39,290, forward strand.
CTGAGCAGGAAGGAATAGTGCTCGGTGCCCAGGTCGATGTTCACCTTCTTCTTGAGGGTGCCAACCTCCTCGCGGAGCTGGGCGTCGCAATGCATCTTATCGTTGAACTTGTCAATGGCGTTCAGTAGGTGATCCTTGGTGGTCATATCATTCCCAGTCGCTGAGCTTGGAGGTCTTGGAGGAGCTTAGCATGTCCCTGGCCGTGGCCCAAGACCTCCTGGTATAGGGGGGCAAATCCCCATTCTCCCTTATCCAATTTTCCAGGAAAGCTCGGGTCTTGGGATCGGACGAATACCCGCTACCCACGTCTCCCAGCTCGTCACCTATTCGCCTCATCTCCTCGTCCCGGCGTACCTTGGCCACGATGGAGGCGGCGGAGACCACTGGGTAGTTCAGATCGGCCTTGTGCTCGCACACCAGCTCCGGGCGGGTGCGCATGGCCCGGGTGAGGGCGGTCTTGAAATGCATCTCGCTGGCGTCGCAGGCGTCCACGTAAGCCTTTCGCGGCCGCATCTCGTCCAGCAGGGAAGCGAAAGCCCTTATCTCAAGAGTGTTCAGGGACGTTGGTCCCTTCCGCTCATCGATGGAGATGGGCTCGATGATCGCCACCTTCCAGGAGGAATGCGCCTTTATGAGCCCGGCCAGCCTCTCCCGTTCCTGCGGCTTGTGCAGCTTGGAGTCCCTGACACCCCATTCCCGGAACTGACGGTCGTCCTCGACCATCACCGCGGCGACGACCAGAGGGCCCATGACAGGCCCCCTTCCAGCTTCGTCAAGGCCGCATATCATAATGGGGGGATTTTATCCTGTATATAAATCTGTGTTGAACGACGTTCCACCAAGAACACACCGTTTTACCAAAAAAGTTGTTGTTGGGCTAAAATATAAAGATATCCCCCCGTTGAAGGGGCGGTGATATGAATTTCCAAGAGCGATGTTCAGAACCGGTACCTGACCAACGGGTTCAAGCTAACCCGGGTGGGAGTGACCGGCGTCAAGAAGCCGGTCCATGTACACCGTGATGGCCGGGATACCAGCCTCACTTGCGAGATCGATGTTTTCGTGGACCTGCCCTCCACCCAGAGAGGTTCCCACCTCTCCCGCAACCTTGAGGTCATCGCGGAGATAGTGGAACAGGGAGTGTCCGAACCGATAAAAGGGCTGGAGGTGCTGGCGGCCGACGTTTGCCGGAAATTGCTGGACAGGCACGAGTACGCCACCTACGCCGAGGTGCACATCAAGGGGGACTACTTCTTGGAGCGGTCCCTGCCAACTGGCCGAAGGAGCATAGAGTCATACAAGCTGATCGCCCGGGCGACGCACAAGCGCGGTGACGGACTTTTGAAGATGATAGGTACCAGGGTGATAGGAATGACCGCCTGCCCCTGCGCCATGGAGACCGTCGACGAGATCCAGGGCAACACCCTCAAGAGAGAAGGCTGCCTTCCTACCATATCCCACAACCAGAGGAACGTGACCACCGCCATGCTCGAGGTCCCGGAGGAGTTCGAGGTGGAGGCGGACGACCTCATAGAGATAGTCGAGGCATCCTTCTCCAGCCCGACCTTCGAGATACTCAAAAGGAAGGAGGAGGCCAACGTGGTCATCACTGCCCACAAGAACCCGAAGTTCGTGGAGGACGTGGTGAGGGACAACCTGGCCCTGATACTCAAGCGCTACCCTCAACTGCCGGATGACACCGTGGTCACCGTTCGCAGCGAGAGCGAGGAGTCCATTCACAAGCACAACGCCGTGGCCGAGAGGGTGACCACCCTCGGCGAACTGCGCAAAGACGTGGTGTAGATGACGTACAGGGCGGTGGTGTGTGATGTGGACGGCACCATCACCAACTCGTCAAGGATGATACAGGCACTGGGGATAGAGGTGCTCCGTCAGGCCCAGGACAATGGCCTCGCGGTGATGCTGGCCAGCGGGAACGTGCTTCCTATCGCGTACGGGCTTTCCGCGTTCATCGGCCTGCGCGGCCCGGTGGTGGCGGAGAACGGGGGCGTGGTATCGTATAACGACGAGGTGCACACCCTTTTTTCCAGCGAGGTGCCACTGAAGGCGTACGAGCACCTCCGCCAGGTGATGCCTGGCGTGCGTCGTTTGTACACGGACCACTGGAGACATACCGAGGTGGGTCTGAACCGCGAGGCGGACCTGGATAAGGTCGTGGAAGCCCTGAAGGACTGGCCCCTGGAGGTGGAGGCCACCGGGTTCGCAATACACCTGATGCAGAAGGGGCACAGCAAGATGGCCGGGGTGCGTAAGGCCTGCGACCTGATCGGCGTCGATGTCTTGGAGGTCGTGGCGTTCGGGGATGCCGACAATGATGAGAGAATGCTCAGGGAGTGCGGATACGGGGTGGCCGTGGGGAACGCTTCTGAAAAGGCCAAGATGGCCGCAGACCTGGTCACGCAGGGAAGGCATGCCGAGGGAGTCCGCGAGGGGTTGCTTTCCCTAGGCCTGATCTGAGACAACCTATTTTTACTAGCGCGGACAATGAGAATGCATGGAGGTCCTAGGCCTGTGCTCTGTGTGCTCCAGGCCGGCCAGGTACAGCTGCTCGCTGTGCGGCCGCCTGTTCTGTCCAGAACATTTCGATAAGCACAGACGCATGTGTGACCGATGCTCCCCTGGACGTCGGGAGGAGCACAGCCGTCGGAGCGTCCCTGACCGGAATCTGCTGCACTGAGCCTAAAGAAGCTTCTTGGCCGACTCCTCGTCCAGGTCTATCGACCTCAGCAGGTACTTCAGCGCCTTCTTGGCTATGATGGCCATGGTCTGCTCGTCCAGGCGGGACTCGTAGATCACCATTGCCTTCTTGTAGTACTCCACCCCGAACTCCGAATAATAGTAGGTGGCGTTCTCTGGATCGATCTCGGCGGCCTTGTTGTAGCACGCCTCGGCGTCGTTGAAGAGGCCGACGTCCATGCAGAAAGCCCCCCAGCCCTGCAGAATGAACGGGTTCTCGGGATCCAGCTCGGACGCCTTCTTGTAAAGGGCGATTATCTCCTCCTGGGAGACCTTTGGGACCAGCACGCCGGCGTCCGCTTTCGCCAAATAGGCCGAGGGGTTGGTCGGATCGGTCTTCAGGGCCTTGTCGAACTTGGAGAGCGCCTGGGAATATTCCCCGTCTTCCATGAGCCGATAGCCGTCCTTCATCAACTTGTCGAAATCGCCGGTTGCCATTGGTTTTCCCTAATCCGAGTATTAAATGGTCGGAGATAAAGCTTTCTTGGTCCGGAAGGTTCACAGGTTGCGAAGGAAACGGTTCCCCTGGTCGACAAGCACCACCTTTGACGGGATGGGCTTGTCTGTCAGTTCGAACGCCATGATTATGACCTTGTCGCCCGTGCCTACCAAGTGGGCGGCCGCGCCGTTCACGCTTATCACGCCCGATCCCCTTTTTCCGGGAACTGCATAGGTCTCGAAGCGCGCGGCGTTGTCCACGTCCGAGACGAGCACCTTCTCCCCAGGCCAGATGTCTGCCCTCTCCAGAAGGTCCTGGTCTATGACGATGCTGCCCACGTAGTCCGGCTCGGTGGCCGTGACCGTGGCCCGGTGAATCTTGCCCCTCAGGAGCTGCCGCATGGAATCGTGCAGGATTACCCTCATATTGAAGCTTTCCCCGACACCCGCACTTGTGGTACCACGAGCGTGGCGTCAGTGGCCGTTGGAGCAGGAACCGATTATCTTCACCGCCAGTGCCTTGAGCGCTCCGTCGTATTCCAGGACGGCGTTTATGTTGAACACCGTGCGCATGCTCTCCGGCGTGAGCACGTCATGAGGGGTCCCCAGCGCGTGCACCTTATGGTCGTGGATGAGGACCATTCGGTCACAGTACTTCACCACCATAGGAAGGTCGTGGGAGACTATGACCACGGTCAGCCCCTCCTCCTTCGACAGGCGCTTGACAAGGTCCAGCACCTCGAACTGGTGGTTTATGTCCAGGTGCAGCGTGGGCTCGTCCAGGAGTATGACCTCGGGCCTCTGGGCCAGGGCACGGGCGATTATGACCCTCTGCCTCTCGCCCCCGCTCATGTTGTTTATGAGACGGTCGGCGAACTCCTTGATGTTGGTCTTTTCCATCGCCTCCTCGACGATGCGCGTGTCATCGCCGGACTCGCCTTGGAAGCGGTCCAGGAATGGCATCCGGCCCATGCTCACGATGTCACGGACGGTGAAGGCGAAGCGTATCTCGTTGCTCTGCGGCACCACCGCTATCTGCCTGGCGATACTCCGTTTGGACATGCCCTCCAGGTCCGCGCCCTCCATGAGCACCCGGCCCTTCTGCGGTTTGAGGTTTCGGTTAAGTAGCTTGAGCAAGGTGGTCTTCCCGCACCCGTTGGGACCGAGGATGCCGATTATTTCCCCTTTCCTAACCTCGATGTTCACGTCCTTCAGCACCGGCTTCTCCCGGTAGGAGAAGCTTATTCCTTCGACCGTAAGCATCAGTCCCACCCCACTTCGCTACGCCTTCTGCGCAGCAGGTAGATGAAGTACGGAGCGCCGATGAGCGCGGTTATTATACCTATGGGCAGGATGCCGATGCTCGGCGCTATGGTCCTGGATATGTAATCGCACATCATCAGGAAGGCCGCCCCACCCACTATGGACGCGGGAAGCAGTACCCGGTTGTCCGGCCCCATGAGTATGCGCAGAATGTGCGGCACCACCAACCCCACGAACCCGATGACGCCGACGAAGGCCACGGCGGCGGCGGTGACCAGGGCGGAGGCGACCAGCAGCTGTAGGCGGACCTTCCTGACCTCCACGCCCAGGTCCAGGGCATGGGCGTCGCCGAGCATCATGGCGTTGAGGTCCCGGGAGCTCGATACCATTATCAGGCCACCGGCGAAGATGAGGGGGGCGACGATCATAATGTTCTCCCACTTGGCATTTGTCAGGTTCCCCATGGTCCAGTACACTATACCGGCCATCTGATCTCCCGCTATGTAGGTCAGCAAGGATACCAGTGCGGAAAGCATGGCCCCAACGGCGATACCTGCCAGCAGAAGCGTTTCCGTGGGAACGCGACCCCCCACGCTGGATATGTTGTACACCAGGAACAGGGTGGCCATGCAGGAGGCGAAGGCCAGGAGCGGCACGAACAGCATCTGGGGGATCCAGGTCACGGCGAAGGTCAGGGCGACCGCCGCCCCCAGGGACGCTCCGGACGAGAGGCCGAGGATATAGGGAGAGGCCATGGGGTTGCGGAACAGCGCCTGCATTACCGCCCCGGCTATGCCCAGGCCAGCCCCCACCAGGATGGCCATGATCACCCGGGGCATGTTCATTCTCCAGATTATGATCTGATCCGTCTCCGTGCCCATGCCCAGCAGGGCCCAGAAGGCCTCTTCGAAGGTCAATGGTATAAAGGCCTGGGCCAGGTCCAGGACCATGAACACGAACAAGATGAGGAACAGCCCCGCTAGGACCGCGGTTGTACGTCTTTTTCGCTTGGCGACGCTGTCCATGTAACCTCACCTCAAAGGAAGGAACGTTAAAATGGTTTGCGAGGAAGGAGGGAGCCCCTAATCCTTCTTCCTCATGAGCAACACCATGGCGATCGCTAGCACTACAACCACGATGCCCACCACGGCATAGACCATGATGTTGTCGCCCCCATCATCCTCTCCGGTGTTCCCCGCATCCAGCGGCAGCTCTCCCTCGAAGTAGTCGGGATAGAACAGGCAGGCCACCGTCCACAGCCCTTCGGTGGCGTCGGGGCAATAGGAGTTCCAGGACTTGTTCAGCTTGTAGACGGTGATGTCATCGTTCCCCACGTCGCTGGAGAACTCCTCCGCCGTGCCCTCGTAATATCCGTCCAGAAGGATGAACTCGGGATCGAGCTGCAGCAGTGCGGTGAAGTCCACGGAGTACCTGTTCGCCTCTATGGAATCGTCCCGGGCCAAGTTGACACCGCCAGCGAAGGTGATGAAGTCCACGGTGACCAGGCCTGTGTTGCCAATGTACATCACGTCACCGCTGTAGCTCACATAGACCGCGCTGACCTTGTCCTCGGAGTCCGTGATGCCCATGTCGACCAGGGTATCGGCTATGTACTGCTTGACGAACACCATGTGTCCAGAGACGCTGTGGTTCGTTCCGGTCAGGAACTCGATGTCCTCCACCACCTGGACGATCCCGTCGTAGGAGTTGGGGTAGAAGGTGACCACGTGGAAGCCGTACCCCTCAAGTTCCGCCCAGACGGTGGATAGGAAAGAATACCCATAGCCGATGACGACATCGCTGCTCTTGTTCCATTTTCCGTTGTCCACCAGATCGAGCATGGTCTGCACCACCATGTCCTTGTTGGAGGAACTGACGGTTACGAACTTGTCGGCAGGAATGCCCTCCATCTCGGGTATGTTACTCTTGTTGAACTCGGAACCTGCGTCGAACAGCACCGCCTTGTCCAGCATCCCTATGTCCACCAATGTGTTTGTGGCGAACGCGCCGAAGGACGCCACATGTACCGCCGGAGCGGTAAGGTTGGTGGTGACCCCTCGCGAGTCGGTGACGGATATTGGCCCGATGACGGGCTGGCCTTCGATTGGGACCTCCCCCTCGAAGTAGTCGGGATAGAACAGGCAGGCCACCGTCCACAGCCCTTCGGTGGCGTCGGGGCAATAGGAGTTCCAGGACCTGTTCAGCTTGTAGACGGTGATGTCATCGTCCATGATCATCGCCGAGAAGTCCTCGGCCGTTCCGCTGTAGTACCCGTCAACCAGCACATATTCCGGGCTGATCTGCAGGATGGCGGTGAAGTCGGCGGAGTAGGTGGGGGACGTCTTGTTGGCATCCTCGGCCACGTTGATGCCTCCAGCATATCTTATGAAGTCCACGGTCACCGAGCCGTTGTTGCCCAGCTTGAGGACCTCGCTGCTGTAGCTGGCGTAGATCGCGGTCACGAACTCGGACTGTTCGTCGACCCCGTTCATGCTCAGTGTCTCCGCTATGTACCCTTTGACGAACTCCATCCAATCCGAGACATCGTGAGAGGCGCCCATGACCGTCTCGATGTCCTCCACCACCTGGACTATGCCGTCATAGGATTTGGGATAGAATGTGATGACCTTGAAGTCCAGGCCTTCCAGTTCCGTCCAGGTCGGGGACAGGTAGGAGTATCCGTACCCGAAGATCACGTCGGTGCTCTTGTTCCATATGCCGTCATCCACCAGGTCCAGCATCCTCTGGACAACGACATCCTTGTTGGCGCTGCTGACGGTGATGAACTCATCGGCCGACCTGCCCTGCATCTCAGGGATGGCGCTCTTGTTGAACTCCGAAGTGGCGTCGAACAGCACCGCCTTGTCCAGCATCCCTATGTCCACCAATGTGTTTGTGGCGAACGCGCCGAAGGACGCCACATGTACCGCCGGAGCTGTAAGGTTGGTGGTGACCCCTCGCGAGTCGGTGACGGATATCGTCGCGTCGTTCGTCGAATCTCCTTGCGTGAAGGCAGGCACCGCGATGGTCAGCAAGGCAATGACCATCAACGTTACGATCGCTCGTTGGAATCTCATGGTTGCACCTTTTACTTGGGCGTCATCTGTAATACCATGTCGGTATAAATTATTATCTTGTTCGTAACACTGATGGAAAAACGGTCAGGCGACAGCAGCGACAGCGCCAGGGGGCGGCAGGCACCAGCACTATGGCCTACATCGGGAAAGCGCATGAAAGGGAATTATATCAAGTCGCCCTTTCGATTTCAACATGGCTTCCAGAGTGAGGGTGGTCGCCCCGATCTGTTCCCATGACATATGGATCACCGCGGAGATGGAGGGCGAGGACCGCCTCAATGTCCGCATAGAGTCCGATTGCTCCAACGTTATGGACTACGCAGAGAGGCTGGGTACGGTGACCATGGACGATATTAGCGAGATGCGCGGGTCCCGGATCCTGACGGAGGCCGAGGGAGGGGTCCTGACCCCGACATGCCTGGTCCCCATTGCCGTGTTCAACGTCTGCTGGGTGGAGGCGGGGATGATATCCAAGCGCCTGGCCATCAAAGAGGGGCAGATATCCATTCAATTCATCGATTGAGCCGGGAAAAGTTATTTGGTCTTCATAGTTCCTAAAGATGGAAGGTCGATGGAAAGGATCCGATGTGCGGTACCACTGCCTTCTTCTACAACGATGACCTGCTCAGGTATCAGTTCGGGCCCGAACATCCCTATCAGCCCATAAGGTTCCAGCTGATCAGGGACACCCTTAGGGAGATGAGCGTGTTCGATGGCCGCCTGGAGTATGTCGAACCACCTTCAGCCACCGAGGGGGACCTCTACGAGGTGCATGACCGCTCGCTCATCGAGAGCGTGAAGGAGATGAGCGCGGCCGGTTCCGGCTATCTTGACATGGGCGACACGCCGGTCATGCACGGCCTTTACGAGGGAGCACTGGCCGCGGTCGGGGCCACCCTCCATGGGGCAGAGAGCATCGCCCGGGGAGAGTTCGATCATATCATGACCCCTGGCGGAGGGCTCCACCATGCCAGACGGGACAGGGCGGCGGGTTTCAGCGTGTTCAACGACCTGGCCATCGCGGCCAGGCGGTTGCAGCGCAGGTATGGTTACGAGCGCATCGCCATCGTGGACATCGACGGCCATCATGGGGACGGCACCCAATCTATATTCAACGGCGAGAAGATACTGACCGTCTCATTCCATCGTTTCGGGGCGGGGTTCTACCCTGGTACGGGGGCGGTCACAGATATCGGAGAGGGGGATGGAGAGGGGTATGCCGTGAACGTCCCCCTGCCCCGCTGCACCCCTGACGAGGTGTACGTTCCCACGTACGAAAAAGTGCTCTCCGCCGCCCTGGACGCCTATCATCCGGAGATCATCATACATCAGTTCGGCACGGACGCCCACTACAGCGACCAGATGGTGGGCATGGGGTTGACCACCAGGACCTACGAGAAGGTGGCGGAGATAACCCATCGCCTGGCGCACGAGCATTGCGACGGTCGTTACCTGGTAACCGGAGGAGGGGGATACTCGGTGGACGCGACACGGCGCATCTGGAGCATAGCGGTTTGCACGGTCTCCGGCTCCTTCCCCCTGAACCCGGAGGGGATGCATCTCATGCGGGACTCCGGGCTGAACCGCAAGTGGAAGGTGCAGCAGGAGGAGTTCCATAAGAGACTGGACTATCTGTACGATGAGGTCATTCCGAAGATCCGCTGAGCTCCTTCATCCTGATTATCCAATCCAGGCATGCCCTTCCCCGTTCCGTGAGCCTGAGCATGGGCGCCCCAACCCCTTCATCCAGCCTGATAAGGTCCATCCGCTTCATTCGCCTGAGCATCGATGGAAGGGGGTCTCCCTTGCCCTTCGCTCGAACGTCCTTCAAGGGCACGGGCCATCGCTGGCATACCAGGAACTCTGCCAAATCCCCGGGGAGGGCCTCGCGCACGCCCATGGCCGCCAGCAGGGGGAACCTCCTGATACCTGACTCGAAACAGCAAAGCTCGGCCCCGGTGGATAGGGCGGCCAACGTGGCGGCGTCGCTCAGCAGCTTCCTTCCCCCGGTAATGTCCACCCTCACCCTCCATCCCCTGTCCTTGTGTTCCTGCACCTTGCGCTCGATGAGCATGGCGGAACCGGTAAGGTCCAACGGGTCAAGCGACAGCACCTCATGGCTTATGCCCAGCCTCCGCAGCAGGGTCATGACTGGGCCCCTCTCGTCAAGGGAGATGTCGGTCACCAGGACCATGTGATGATGGGGCAGCGAGCGCATCCCCGGCACTATCTCCCCGACCTCGTCGCCGAGCGTGCTGACCAGCAGGTCCTTCCGTTCCGCCATCAATCCAGCCCCAGCATCAGCTCCAAGGCGTCGTCGACGGTCACCATCTTCTTCCTGCGGTCCAGGGGGTCCTCGACGAGCCGTACGATGTTATTGACCTCGAGCATCTGAATATGATGGTTGATGGTGGCCTTGTGCTTGCCCATACCCTGGGCCAGCTCCACCTGGGTCATGGGATGCTCGCGGTTCTTCCATATGAACGTCAGTATCTCCTTCTGCGCAGGGGTGAGGAGCTGGGAGTAATCCACCCTGAGCAGGGGCAGCGGGATCTCCCGGTAGGTCTCATCATGAACGTAGACTGAATTGAGACCTTCCATGGCGCATACCAGCAGCGCGGCGGCGCTCATCATCTTGGTGCCCCCGGCGATGTTGAACACGGCGATCTCATCGCCGCCCTTTCTCAGTTTTTGCACCTGAGAGCGCATGGCCTTGGCGGCCTGGAGCAGGTCGAAGGCGTCCGGGATTGCCACCCGGTCGATGTGTACGCCCATGACAGAGCACACGCCCCTGATCTCGGCCAAGGCCTGAAGGGCGCGGGGATGGTCATTGCAGAACACCACCACCTGGTCCACTGAGGGAGTGGACTCTAGCGTCGGTAAAAGCGATTTCGCCCGAAAGCCCAGGGTGCCAAGTATTGCGACCATGCCTTATCGTCTCATCATGGTTCGAATCATTTATCTTGATTGCTTAATACGGTATTATATTTCATAATACCATATTCTTTGAAAACGAGGCGAATCTGATTAAATATGAAGGGAACTCTATCATCAATCACCGGGTTCGCCGATGATCGCCCACAGATGCTCTCGCATGTTGTCAGTGATATTTCTGACGGCCTTCATTATAATCCCTGCCTTCCAAGCTCCGGCCACCGCAATGGGGATGGAACTGTCGGTCACCTATGAATACGACTTTCCGGAACCTTTCATCTACCCGAGCGGTCCAGATCGCTTGTTTGGCGTAACCGGGCTGGACCTTGACAGCAGGGGCGGTGTTCCGGCCCTTCCGATGCGCAGCGTGTTCCTGGCCGTGCCCCCGGGACATCGGTTGATCGACGTAGAGGTGCGGTGCTTCCTGCAAAGGACCATCGGTTTCACGGACAGTTATCCCACCAACCCAACAGAGATCGCTTTGAACGGCGAACGCTCCTTCAGCCATGAATACGAACCGATATCGTGGGAGGTATCCGGCCGTCACGTCCTGGAGGGCGTGGAGGTAGTGGGTATCAACCTTAGACCGTTGTGCTGGGACGAGAGAACGGGAGCCCTGTCATTCGTCGGACGGTACTCTGTGACCTTGGTATACGAGGAGAGCAGTATCGATTTTCTTGGGGACGTTGACCGGGTCAGGGACCTGGTGGACAACCCGCAGGCGGTGCCTGACCTGTCCAGTTTCACAACCTCTAGCGTGCTGCCGGTCGGAGATTACGACCACCTGATAATCACCAGCCGTGACCTGTCCGCACCGTTCCAGGAACTGGCCCATTGGAAGGGTGAGAGAGAAGACCTCGGTTCCGCCCAGGATAACATACGCAGTACGGTGGTGGCTCTGGAGGACATACTTGAAGATGATCGATTCTGGGGTATCCCCAGTGCCCACGCGGGTACGGGAAACGACACCCAGACGATCATACGAAATTTCATAATCACCGCCCATCAGGAGTGGGGGGTGCAGTACGTCCTCATCGGAGGGGATGACGACATAGTTCCCGCGCGCATGGTCAAGGCACCCTATGATGACAACCAAATCGATGAGCTTACTGCGGACATCTACTTCTCGGGACTGGACGGGGACTGGGACAGCGATGGAGATGGCGTTTACGGCGAGCCGGGTAGCGTGTACGTCGCTGATGAGGCCGATCTGCTGGCGGAGGTATTCGTTGGAAGGGCCACCGTATCTACCGTGAAGCAGGCCTGGAACTTCGTGAACAAGACCATCGCTTACGAGAGGGGGCATTCCAATCAGTACGGTGATGATATTCTGCTCATCGGTGAGCTTTTGGACAGTGCCACACAGACCTACGGAGATGATTACATGGAAGAGGTGTGGGACCTGGTGCTGGCGGACGAGGGGCTTGACCGCTCCACGCTGTACGCTAGGGATGGCACCTTCTCCGGAAGCGCCGTGCTGGCGGCCATGGGCTCGGGCGTGCACGTGATCAATCACATGGGACATGGAAACTTCGAGTCCATGACCGAACTGGACAACGAGGACGTCAGAGGATTGCAGAACGAGCTTCCCTTCATAGTGTACACCCAGGCCTGCAACGTAGCGGGCTTCGATGAAAAGGAGGACCGGCCAGGTGATTGCATAGCGGAGGAGTTCATCCAAGGAGAGGGAGGCGCTGTGGCATTCATCGGCAATTCGCGATACGGTTGGTACGTGAAGGGAAGCACGGACGGGTCCTCCCAGAAGTTCGACATCTCATTCTTTGGCCAGGTCTACGATCATGATGTCACGGACCTGGGACGGGCCCTCTCCTATTCCAAGGAGGAACATGCCAACCTGGCCTTTTCCGCGGGAACCGTCCGCTGGGTATATCTGGAGCAAAACCTCCTGGGAGATCCGGAGACCCGGGTGCACCTTCCAGGGAGCGATCTGCACGACCTGGCCGTGCAGGGCATGGACGTCGGGCGTGCCATACTGGACGAGCCATGCCCTATCGAAGTGTGGGTGCGGAACCTGGGTCATTCGGACCAGGTGGGAAAGCTTGTTCTCGAGGCCGATGGAGAGGAGGTCGACAACAGGACCTTCTCTCTTGGCATGGGAGAGGACATGACAATCCTCTTGGAATGGACACCTCTGGAGCACAGGGTGTCCAATATAACCGCGCGCGTGATCTGTGCGGCGGACCAGAGACCCGGGAACGATGGGAGGGAGGTGCGCAGCATGGTAGACCGGCGCATCGTTAGCGACGAGAGCTGGACCGGGAACGTTACCTTGCCGGGGGGATTGCTTGTAGACCCCCTGGTCACCGTGAACGTGAGCGATTGCGAGATAGCTTTACAGCCTTCCGACCTTCCGTACCACATCAGCGTGCTGGGTGCTCTATCGCTCAACGGCAGCACTTTTCAAGGCTCCCCGTTCTCCATAGGCTCGGACGGAGGGCGCCTTGAGCTCAGGAACGGTCGCCTCCTCGGAATGTCGTCCACTTGCCCGAGCACCTTTGCCGGGGGCTCGCTGTACATGCGGGACATGGAGATCGTCGGCGGTGCCGGGTGGCTCTTGAACGGCACTTCCGTGGACGCTCTCAACGTTACCCTGACGGGGCAGTCCGGGGAATGGCTGATGTCGGACTCAGCGGTCTACTTGGACCGACTATTCGGTCAGGGTGGGGACGGGTTACGGCTCCTGGGCGCTACCGGGGCGGTCACCTCGTCCTCGTGGACGGGGGGTTCATCGGGGATCTCCATAGACAGCTGCGTTGGAATGGTACTGCGCGATCTCGTTCTGAACGGGAACGGAATGGACATGGACATATGCGGGGACCTGCCCTCCCATTTCATGCATGAGGTGGAAAACGTAAGCCTGACCTACGGCCCCCTCATGATGATGCAAGGACTGAACAACGCAACGGTTGAGGAGGTCAGCGGCTCGCTGTACCTTATCGGATGCCACGATATGATCGTAAGGAATTCGCGGTTCGGCAACTCCGGAAGCGGACTGACCCTGGTCAACAGTTCGAACGTGGAGATGCTGGGCAACGCCTTTGAGAACTGCACTATCGGCATAAGAGCCGTGGACTCTCAAGGCCTGGCATGGGGCAATGATCTCCTGTTCAATGACGTGCAGGTTTTCCATTCACGTTCTGAACTCTCCTTCGGAAAGGAGTACCCCCTGGGAGGCAATCACTGGTCGGACATGGCAGGGGAAGATGCCATGGGCGGGGAGCACCAGGACGAACCGGGTGCGGATGGCATCTTTGACGACGCGTATGACGCCGGGGGGACGTATGACCGGTACCCAAGGACCCATAGGTGCAGTTATCTGTACGATCGCCTGGAGGCGTCCTTCTCGCAGGACGCGGAGCAGGCCGATAGGACGGGGGCAGTGACCTTCGTCTCTACCAGCACCAGCGGGATCGGGATCGCCAACTGGACCTGGGACATGGGGGACGGGACCATCGCCCACGGACCGTCGGTGGCGCACACCTATCCATCCCTGGGAACGTTCACGGTGAACCTTACCGTCACCGATCATTTTGGGCAGGAGGACGGCACGGAGGGGGCGGTGCAGGTGATAAACCTGCGCCCGGTCTGCGATTTCAGCAATTCGCCAACGCGCCCCAAGCCGGGGGACGCCGTGCAGTTCAATGACCTCTCCACGGACCTGGATGGCGAAATAGTGTCCTGGCTGTGGGATTTCGGAGATGGTTCTTTTTCCGATTCCCGATCGCCCCAACATACTTTCGTTAACGAGGGGGACTACCTGGTGTCCCTGACGGTCAACGATACCGACGGGGCGATAGGCACGATGGCCCGCGCGTTGGCGGTGGGCAACGACCCGCCGGTAGCCGCTTTCTCGTGGAGCCCGACGTCCATCACCACCGTGGTGGACGTAAATTTCATTTCCCAGAGCTCGGACATTGATGGAACCTTGACCTCCTGGACCTGGGACCTCGGAGATGGTTCTTCAGGGAGTGGGGCCGATATCAGGCACAGGTATTCCTCACTGGGCACTTACACCGTCACCCTGGTGGTCACGGATGACAACGGGGCAAGCGACTCCGTATCCAAGACCATCACGGTCGTGAACTCCCGTCCGGTGGCGGTCTTTATGGCCCCTGCCCAAGTAGAAAGCCTATCGGCCGCGTGCTTCGAGGACCGCTCCTACGATCTGGACGGCATCATAACGGGATGGAGCTGGACCTTCGGGGACGGGGGTGCGTCCAACGACCGGTCGCCGACCCACGTCTTCCTAGTGCCTGGGACCTACAGCGTGACCTTGACCGTGACCGACGACCGGGGATGGGCGGGCAAGAGGAGCTCGGACATCATTGTCACCAACCGTCTGCCCGAGGTGAACTTGACCACACCCCAGGGCGATCACTGGTCCCTGGACGTTATTGACTTCAGCGCCTCCGCCAGCGACCCTGACGGGATGGTGGTGAACTACACGTGGGAAATGGGCGACGGTGCTGTGAAGGAGGGCGGGAACGTCACGCACGCCTACCGGGCACCTGGCACCTACAACGTCACCGTTACCTGCCGGGACGATTCCAATGGGGAGACGTCGGTCAGTTCCTTGGTGACGATACTGAACCTGGCCCCGCGGGCGGAGGTACTGATGCAGCAGGGCGGGCATCCCCTGGAGCTGGTGTTCATCGCTCAGGCGCAGGATGACGACGGTCGTTTGACCCGGTACGATTGGAGCTTTGGCGATGGCGCATACGGCGAGGGAGAGATGGTGAGACACGAGTACGCGGAGGAAGGGAGTTACGAGGTGAAGCTCACTGTGATCGATGATGTGGGAGGGATGGTGGAGGCGGGGTGCATGGCCGAGGTGCTCCCGGGGAACCTGTACCTTTCAGGAATGCGTCTGAGCTACGTTCGAGGGACGGGTTGGGAACTCAGCGGGGAGATCTGGAACGAGGGAGAGCTGCCGGTGAACGTGACACTGTCCGTCGATGCTGGAAATAGGATGTTCCTCTGGGAGATCGAGGTGAGCGGGGAAGGGTTCGAACCGTTCCATCTGCCGCTGACCGGTTTCGAGGGCGGGGAGGTGAACGCGACCCTTCTGACCCCGGAAAGATGGGAGACCGACCTGAGAGACAACCTCTGGACGGGTGACGGGGATCCCTGGACACCGTTCGTACCTTGGATCGCGGGAGGGGCGGCCATCGTGATGGCCTTGGCCGCAATGGTGATGTACGCAAGAAGGAGAGGATGATAAAAGCGCCCCGGTCGGGATTTGAACCCGAGTCGAAGCCTCGACAGGGCTTCATGATAGGCCGCTACACTACCGGGGCATACGGCCTTTCCCCTTATCGAGTCGTAATATTTAATCCTTAGGTGCCGAAGAGGTGCTGGCATCCGTGGGATGTACACATCCAGGAGTGTTGCTGCAGGGCGCGATGGCCCTTTTTATAAATTATTAGCAATTGATATCTACGATGATGCTATTATTCCGAACGGTGGGGTAATTGGTCAGTGTCGAAATTATTAGCAAGGGCGCCTTGGTAAGGGCCTTCTCGGTGGTCGACCCATCCATCAAGAGGAAGCGGCTGATCGTGAACATAGCGTTGCTGGACATATTCTTTCTGAACGGGGTTCTGTTGTTCGTCGGGTTGTACCTGACGCCTTCGTTGCTCGTGATCATGTTGGCAATGATGGCCCTCGTGTCGGTCGTTTCCATCATCCAGCACCTCCATCTTAAGGCGGTGCTCTTGAGAGGGGCTTACCCAGTGACCCTTTACACCAACGGCTTCGAGCTGCCCTCTTTTGCCTTCAACCGGGCCCTCAGGCGGCCTGAGTTCATCAAAAGGGAAGAGGTCGCCTCGATATCGGTGACCGGGTTTCCGTCCGAGGTTCGGGGCGGGGAAATGAACGGCATGCGTACGATCAACTTCAAGACCCGGTCGGGCAAGACCAACGATACAGGGGCCAGAAGCGTCACCGAGGTCGAATCGGCCGTTGATTGGATCGAGAGGAACTGGGGATCGAAGGTGGAGCGTTATGGGACGGTCTTCGAAGCGCATACCGCCACGCATACCGCCCATGAGGTAAGCGTCAATACCAGATATTGCCCGAACTGCGGGAAGGCCAGCGATGAAATGCAGAGCTTCTGCCCGTTCTGCGGCATGCGTCTCGATCCTGAGGCGTCCGCCGGGAACCGGGTCGAGGCGGAGCCGCAACAGCCGCCCTATGCACTGCCATACAATCCCTATCAACGTACTGGGTCCAGGAACGGAACCGCCCTACGGCCTCGATACGACGCGTCGGAATACCCCAACGGAAAGGACCCCAGGACGGCCTTCTTCATCGGTCTTCTCCTGGGCTTCCTCGGTTTCATGGGCATAGGGCATATATATCTGGAAAAGAACGCCAAGGGCGTCGTCCTGCTGATCGCCGGTGGAATGCTGGCCGTCCTTTCCGTGACGGCCTGGATGACCGTGCTTGGTCCGTCCGAATATCCCTTGGGGGTCCAGGTGGCCACCGCCCTTATACTGTCCGGACCTTACCTCGTGCTTCAGGTCTGGCAGGCCTTCGACGCCCCCAAACCTAAGAAGGAATGGTCAAGAGCACGGTGATGAAGGAATGTCGTTCGGGCCATCGAGGAAAGTATTAATCACCGACTGCGGTTAGATTGACGGATCACATGGCCGAACGGAAGCTGAAAGTGGAGGACTACATGATCCGCGAGGTCCTGTACGTGCCCTTGGAGTTCACCGTCGAACAGGCCGTGGAACGTCTGGTCTCCAGCGAGTTCCATGGAATGCCGGTCACCAAGGACGGAAAGCTGGTCGGGTTCATAACCGCCAAGGAGCTTCTGCGCAACTATAGGACGCCGAACATGCCCATCTCTGACATAATCAAAAGGGGCACGGTGACCGTCAATCCCAAGATGGACCTGGACGATGCGGCGCGCATCCTGTTCCGTTACGGCCTGAGGAACGTGCCGGTCATCAACGACGGCGGTACGCTTCTCGGAATAATCTCCAATCTGGATATTGTGCGCTCCCACATCGAGCGCGCCACGCCCAACAAGGTGTCCATGATCAAGAACTTCCTGGAGGCCAAGCACGGGGTCTCCATCATGGTCAGGAGACGCATCGTTCCCGTGGAAACGCTGCGCCCCACGCAGAAGGAGGTGTACGCCGACGAACTTCTCGGCAGGATGGAGGAGATAAAACGAGGTCTCGTCGAGCCGATCATAGTGGTCCGGAACAACAGCCACTACATACTGGTGGACGGACACCATCGCGCGCTGGCGTCCAAGCAGATGGGCGTGCGGCAGTTCTCCGCCTTCGTCCTTGAACCATCGAGGGACGTGGAACTGGGGTTGGAACGCAGCGCCGAGGAGCAGGGACTTTACACCCTGGACGATGTGAAGATAATCGAGGGCTCGCACCATCCCCTGGTGGAGATAACCACCAGGCTGCTGAAGAGCGAGCCTTAAAGGGTTTTTTACTGCAGCGTCCTGCGGGCCGCCTCCAGCAGTATACGCTGCTCGGCGGAGGCGATGGTGTTGATGGTGCTCAGCACCGTGTCGGGGTTCAGGCTTATGGTGTCTATTCCGGCCTTCACCAGGAACTCGGTGAACTCTGGGTAGACGGATGGGGCCTGCCCGCATATCCCAACGGTGCATCCCTTGCGGTGCGCCGCCTCGATGAGCATGTTTATGGCCCGCTTGATGGCCTCGTTCCTCTCGTCGAAGTAGCCCATCTTGCCCAGGATGTCAGAGTCGCGGTCCGCTCCCATGGTCAGCTGGGTCAGGTCGTTGGAGCCAATGCTGAACCCGTCGCACCACTCGGCGAACTCCTCGGCCATGAATATGTTGCAGGGTATCTCGGCCATCAGGTACAGCTTGAAGTCGCGGTTGCGCTCCAGTCCGACATCCTTCATCATGTTGGTGATCTTGCGAACCTCGTCTATGGTGCGGACGAAGGGCAGCATGACATGCAGGTTCTTCAGCCCCATCTCCTCGCGGACCTTCTTTATCGCCTTGAGCTCCAGCCTGAACGCCTCCCGGTAAGAGTCGGAGACGTAGCGGGAGCATCCGCGCCAGCCGATCATGGGGTTCTCCTCGTGCGGCTCGAACTTCTCCCCGCCTTCCATGTCCCGGTACTCGTTGGTCTTGAAATCGGATGTGCGCAGTATGACCGGGCGGGGATAGAACGCCTTGGCCACCATGGCGATACCGTCCGCCAGCTTATCGACCAGGAATTTCGATTCTCCTTTCTCGATGAGCGCGCATGGGTGCTCCTGTATGTAGGAAGTGAAAAGGAACTCGATGCGCATCAGTCCCACTCCAGACACGGGAAGCTTGGAGACGTCCTCGGCCTTCTGCGGGATGGCCAGGTTGACGTACACCTTGGTCCCGGTGACCGGGGTGGAGGCGTTAGCGACCACGACCGCCTTCTTTCCCTCTTCCTTGGGCGCGACCAATCCCTCATATACGATCCCCATGCCGCCATCGACGGTGATCTTATCGTCGTCCTTCAGAAGTTCGGTGGCGCTCGTGGCCCCGACTATGCAAGGGATGCCAAGTTCGCGCGCCACTATTGCAGCGTGACAGGTCATCCCTCCTTCGTCGGTAACTATGGCCGCGGCGCGGGTCATGGCCGGAACCATGTCCGGAGATGTCATGGCGGTGACCAGCACATCGCCCTTCTTGACCACCTCCAGGTTCATGTCCTCGGAGACTATGCGTACAGGGCCGCCTGCCACTCCGGGCGAGGCGCCCAGTCCCTTGACGATCACCTTGGAGCTTTGGGCAAGCCCGTGGTCCTGTGCCTTGCCGTTGGGCTTGGCGCCGTTTGACGACAGGGTGGTGACGGGGCGGGCCTGCACGATGTACATGATACGTTCCTCTACGCACCACTCGATGTCCATCGGACGATCGTAATGGGCCTCTATGTTCCGGCCTATCTCCCCCAGTGCCAGGATCTGCTCGTCCGTCATCTTCTGCACGTTTCGCATTTCCTCGGGGACATCGGCCTTCTCGCATTCCCCATCCTTTCCGCGCACCAGCTTCCAGCTCTGCTTGGCTATCCTCTTGGTCAGTATCTTGTCGTGGAACTTGTCCACGACGTAAGTGTCGGGGGTGACCTTTCCCCCGACCAAGGCCTCTCCGAGACCGTAACCTGCCTCGATGATGATGTGGGGCAGTTCGGAGCTGGGGTCAACTGTGAACATGATCCCGGATATCTCGGAGTTGATCATCTTCTGGACAACGACTGCCAGCTTGACCTTGGAGTGCTCGAACCCCTTGGTCACACGGTAGTATATGGCGCGGGGAGTGAACAGGGAGGACCAGCACTTGCGGACCTTGTCCAGCAGCTCCTCGGTGCTCTCCACGTTAAGGAACGTGTCCTGCTGGCCGGCGAAGCTTGCCGTCGGAAGATCTTCCGCGGTGGCGCTGGAACGTACGGCCACCAGCCCCATCTTCTTGCCCTTGAACATGGCCTTGTGGGAGGCGAGTATCTGCTCCTTTAGGTCCGCCGGGATCTCCACGGTCTCGAAGAGGTCCCTCACTTTGGCGGAGGCGTCCTGCAGGGACGCCTCTGAACTGGCATCCACCTTTGCCATCAGGTCCTTTATGCGGTCTCCGATATTGCTGTTCTCCAAGAAGTAATCGTACGCCGCGGTGGTCAGAACGAATCGGGAGGGACGTTGAAACCGGCCGTGACCAGTTCTCCCAAGTTAGCTCCCTTGCCACCGGCGATGTCAATGTCGCTCTTGCCTAGGTCAGATATGCTCACTATCCTTTTCATGGGTTGTTCCACCACTCTAAGAACGTTCGATGCAGGCAAGTTCACAGGGGCCGATGGCCCTTCAATGTCCTAACCCGGATGGAAAATAGGCGTGGAGTCTATTAATTTTTCTAAATGCTGAATGAGTCCTATCGTAATATTATCTAGTACTTTCGTACGTTCTTCACTGGAGCGCGTGATAGGCCAGTGCACCCTTCGCCTCACCGACGCAGGCCGTAACTCATTGAAAGGGGTGCCCTAACGGGGATATTGGTGCCTTTTCATTTCAGATTCCTAAAGGAATTTATTACGGAATGAGAAGGTGTAGCAGGGTCGTTATCATATAATGCTTAATAAAATCGAAGATGAAGGCGATGATTTCGCAAGCTACGTTCGTAACTCGTAATTTCGAAGCTTTTATGCCGTTAAATTACGTCTTTCGTAAACAATTTTCTGAAATTTTTATATATAAAGAGAATTTAGAGGGAATATCGTGCGAGGTATTGATGTGAGCACCATTGAGATCAGGTGGCATGGAAGGGGTGGCCAGGGAGCCGTCACCGCGAACGAGATTTTGGCCGGTGCAGCCCTGAAAGAGGGTAAGTTCATCAAGGCCTTCCCAGAGTTCGGGCCGGAGAGGATGGGAGCCCCCATCAGAGCCTTCGCCCGAATCTCGGACGAGCCCATAACCGTGCACAGCCAGGTGTATTATCCAGACATTGTCCTGATAATAGACGCGACCCTCCTGAAAGGAGGTAAGGTCGTTGACGGGCTGAAGGACGATGGAGCGGTCATCGCCAACTATCCTGAGGACAACGAGCAGTTGGCTAAGGCCGTGGGGCGCAGCAACGTCCACGCCGTCAACGCCACCAAGATCGCGTTGGAGACGATAGGGAGGCCCATGACCAACACGGCGATGCTGGGCGCGCTGGTCCGGATCACCAACGTGGTGAGCCTTGAGTCGATAATGGAGGAGATGAGGATCAAGATGTCCGGAAAGCTCAGCAAGGAAGTGGTGGAGAAGAACCTGAAGGCCATACAGCGGGCCTATGAGGAGGTGCAGTGATGGCCAACGAAAAATCTAGCGAGCTTCCGCCGGGAGGGATTATCACCGATGCCGGCAGTTCCGAGAGATATCACACCGGGGAATGGCGCTCCCAGAGACCGGAGGTGGACAAGGACAAGTGCACGAACTGCCTGACCTGCTGGATATACTGCCCGGACAACAGCATAATAGTGGAGAACGAGAAAATGGTAGGGTTCAAGTACACCCATTGCAAGGGTTGCGGCATTTGCGCCAACCAGTGCCCTGCAAAGGCGATCACCATGAAGGAGGAGGGATTGTAATGGGAGAGAAAATGGCGGTCAACGGGGACACGGCTATAGCCATGGCCTGGAAGCAGATCAACCCGGACGTGGTGGCGGCCTACCCCATCACGCCCCAGACCATAATCGTCGAGGCCTTCTCGGACTACGTTCACGATGGGGAGGTTGACACCGAATACGTTTGCGCCGAATCCGAGCACAGCGCCCTGAGCATCTGCGTTGGTGCTTCGGCGGCCGGTTCCAGAGTGGCCACCGCTACGGCCTCCGCGGGGCTGGCTTTCATGTGGGAGATGCTGTACATCGCGGCGTCCATGAGGACCCCGATAGTCATGGCCATAGCCAACCGCACCCTGAGCGGCCCTATCAACATCCACTGCGACCACAGCGATGCCATGGGAGCGAGGGATTCCGGATGGGTACAGATATTCGGGGAGAACGTGCAGGAGGCCTATGACAACACCCTCATAGCCTTCCGCATAGCCGAGCACATGAAGGTTCGATTGCCGACCATGACCTGCATCGACGGATTCATCATCACTCACGCCTTGGAAAGGTTCGAGCCATTGGATGTCGAGACGGTCAGGAATTTCTTAGGCCCGTACCAGGCCGTCAGGCCGCTTCTGGACCTCAAGAACCCCACTACCTACGGGCCCATCGCCATGCCTGATTACTATTTCGAGATCAAGTACCAGCAGGCGGTGGCAATGGAGGAGGCCCTCAAGGTCACCAGAGACGTCATGGCCGAGTTCGCCGAGGTGTCCGGACGCAAGTACGACCTGGTGGACGGATACCAAGTGGACGATGCGGAATACGTCATAGTGGCCATGGGCTCCACGGCAGGCACGCTGCGATACGTCGTGGACCAGATGAGGGCCGATGGAAAGAAGGTGGGAACGGTCAAGGTACGCCTGTTCCGCCCGTTCCCCATGGAGGACATGGCCAAATTGCTCAAGGGCAAGAAGGCCGTGGCCGTGATGGACCGCGCCATGAGCCCGGGAACCGGGGGCGCGCTGTACTCCGATGTGCTGCAGTCCCTGGTGGGAATGGACGATGCCCCCCTGGTGATAAACTACGTGTACGGGCTGGGGGGAAGGGACGTGATGCCCGGACAGCTGACCGGGGTTTTCGAGGACCTGATCAAAGGGAATGAGAACCGCATCAACTACATGGGGGTGAGGAAATGAACCTGAAGGAACTGACACACAGCGAGGTGAGGATGTGCGAGGGGCACCGGCTCTGCGCCGGTTGCGCGGAACCTATCATCGCCCGCCAGGTGCTCATGGCCACCGACAAGCCGGTGATCGTCGCGAACGCCACCGGATGCTTCGAGGTGTCCACCACCATATACCCGTTCTCCTCCTGGAATGTGCCATGGATACACACCGCCTTCGAGAACGCCCCGGCCACCATGAGCGGGGTGGAGGCGGCGTACAAGTCGTTGAAGAGACAGGGCAAGCTGGACCAGGAGATCAAGTTCGTGGCCTTCGGAGGCGATGGCGCCACGTACGATATCGGGTTCCAGTCCCTTTCCGGAGCTATCGAGAGGGGTCATGACTTCATGTACGTGTGCTTCAACAACGAGGCCTACATGAACACCGGCATCCAGAGGAGCGGCGCCACCCAGATGGGGGCGGCCACCACCACCTGCCCGGCCGGAAGCTGCATACCGGGAAAGAGGGAGTTCCCCAAGGACCTGACCAAGATCGTCATCGCTCACGACCTGCCCTACGCCGCGCAGGCATCCCCGCACAACTGGAAGGACCTTATCAGCAAGGCCAAGAAGGGCTTCGACACCCCCGGTCCAGCCTTCCTGAACGTGATATCCCCGTGCCCCCGCGGCTGGAGGCATGATGGCTCGAAGACCATAGCCATATCCAAGCTTGCCGTGGAGACCTGCATCTGGCCTCTGTACGAGTTCGAGAACGGGAAGTGGAGCCTGACCGGGGAGTCGCTGCGCATAGCCGAGGGGACCAGGGAGAAGAGGCCGGTGTTGGACTGGCTGAACTCCCAGGGCCGCTTCAAGCACCTGACCAAGGGGAAGTTCACCTCGGTGGCCGATGATATCCAGAAGAACATCGACGCCAAGTGGGAACAACTTCAGAAGCTATGCAAGATGTGAGCGAAACCTTTTCCCTTTCCCTATTTTTTTAATCCTTATCCTGCGAGCTTACGCACTTTATCCCGAAGAAGCGCCCCATTGCCGCCTGCATGTCCTTCTTAGAGACAGCGTGGAAAGGATCACAGCCCTCGGGACTGTCCAGATAAACATAGTCGGGGCATATCTCCCGGCATATCTGAGAGATGCCCTCAATGCCCGACAGGTTCTCCCGGACCAGGTTGACCTGCACACGGAAGGAGCCCCTGAAGCCCTTCCTTGCCTTCCTGATGCCGTCAAGGACATCCTGGAAATCCACTGAGGGATGCGGCCTGTTGACCGTTCTGAACATTTCCTCACTGGCGGCGTCCAGCTTGACGATGATGATGTCGAAGACGTCCAACTGGGACAGTACCTCGGGATCACTGAGAAGCGTCCCGTTGGTGAACAGTGCCACCTTCTTCTCCGAACGCTCATGGATGGCCCTCGCCATGTCGAATATGTTCCGGGCGAGCAGGGGCTCTCCGGTCCCCTTGAAAATGACCGCCTCGCACTCCTCGCGGTGCATACACTCCCCCATCTGCTCGATGATAGAGGCCTCGTCAATGAAGTCGGCCCTCTCCAGAAGCACGATGCCGCCGCTCCCCAGGCGGCAATAGATGCAGTTCATGTTGCACACCTTGGGCGAACGGCTTATGGGATCCACTGCCACAACCTTTCCCAAGCCCAGGGACCTGATAGGCCCGTAAACGATCCTCATAATCTTTCTCGGTCGTCACTAGGGAAGGGTATAGGACATAAATGTTTGGGGTCAGTCCTGTTTGGTACTGTCCAAGAACTCGTTCCAGAGCTGGAGCGTTTCCCGGGCCTCCTCCTCGTCGACCTTCTGGATGGCGAACCCGGCGTGGATGATCACGTACTCCCCCACCTCGGCCTTCACCATGGAAAGGTTGGTCTTCCTTATCGCACCACCGAAGTCCACCTCGGCCTCATCGCCCTTGATGGACAGTATCTTTGCTGGCATAGCTAGGCACATAACGATCACCCGGACATTATCTTCAAAATGGCCTCGGCGGGCTGGCCGTCGCATTCCAGCAACGCCTGCACCGCCTTCTCCTGGGAGGCACCGGTCTGGGACATCACCAACTGTATGTCCTCCTCGGGGATCCCAGGAGCCTCCTCCTTGGGCGCCTGGCGATCACGGACCTCCGTCTCACCGGCCACCTGGTAGCTCTTCTGGCCCTGCATGGTTATGCAGGTGACCGCCGCGTCCTTTATGACGTACTCCTTATCGGCGGTCCTGATCACGACCTCCTCCACGCCCTTCATCTCCTCCTGGGAGATGCCCATGCGCTTCATGGCCTGCTTCATCTGGCGCGGATTGACGCCCCTACCCATTCCTGGCATCATCTGATCGCTCGACGGATTATTCCTGCCTGTATAAAAACAGTTGGGATTATTCAGCGCCTCTCAGAACAGTGTGGTCTGCTGCACCCGATGCGGCAGCACCATGTCAGGATGGTCGGAACGGGAATCGTTCACCATGTCGGAGACGGGATAAGCATCGATGCAGGAGGATGGCAGCGGCTCGAAGATCTCCGACATGGAATCGGCGGAAAGGACCTCTGTGGAGACCCACTCCCCCTCCCTTTCCTGGCGCAGGATCACCGGCATGCGGTCGTGTATCGGGGCCAGGGTATCGTTGGCGGCGGTGGTGAGTATGGAGAACGTTATCAGCTCCTTCCCCTCCCGGGACCAAGTGTCGTAAATGCCGGCCATGGCGAAGAACTCCTGCCCCCTCACCCTGACATGAAAGGGACGCCGCCTACTTCCCTGCCTCTGCCACTCGTAGAACCCGGTGGCCGGGACCAGACACCTCTGGCGGTTCAGGAGGGGTTTGAACATGGGCTTCTCCAGGGCGGACTCGGAACGGACGTTTATGAGCTTGAGCCCGAACTCCTCTCCCTTGGCCCAGTGAGGGACCAGCCCCCATCTCATGCGCCTGATGCTCTTAGACCCTCCGCCCACGATAACCGGGACCTGCTGGAAGGGGGCGATGTTGTAGCGCGGCTTTATGCTGGGATCCTCGGGGACCCCGAAACGGGTCGAGAAGCCGTATACCAGGCCGAGGGAGAAGCGGCCACACATGGTACATCATTGAACACGGAGGGGAAAAAGCTTTAGGAAGGGGTTTTTAGGGCCCGCGTCACAGGACCCGGAGGTACCTCTGCAGCTCCCAGTCGGTGACGTGCGTGCGGTAGTCGTCCCACTCCAGGCGCTTTATGTGCAGGTAGTGATTGAAGATATGCTCGCCCATGGCCTCCTTCATCACCTTGCTCTCCGCGAGCACGTCGAGGGCCTTTCCCATATCCATGGGCAGGTCCACGATCCTGTTCCTGCGGCGCTCGTCGGGGGACATGTGGTATATGTCCTTCTCGATGGGATCGCCGGGGTCGAGCTTGTTCTTTATGCCGTCCAGACCGGCCGCGAGCATCACCGCGAACTGCAGGTAGGGGTTTCCGGCCGGATCGGGGTTTCTCTGCTCCACCCTGGTTCGCATTCCGCGGCCGGCGGGCACCCTCAACAGGGCGCTGCGGTTCATGTTGGCCCAGGAGATATAGCATGGCGCCTCATACCCCGGAACCAGCCTCTTGTAGGAGTTCACGTGCGATGCCAGCACAGCGCAGTTGGCCGGGGCGTGGGCCAGCAGTCCGCCCATGTAGTTCATGGCCATCTCGCTCAGGCCCCATTTGCCTTCGGGATCGTAGAAGGCGTTCTTGTCCTTGTTGGACAGGGACATGTGCACGTGCATGCCTGAACCGTTCTCCCCGTACAGCGGCTTGGGCATGAAGCTGGCATACAGGCCGTGCTTCATGGCTATGGACTTCACGCCGAACTTCAGCGTGAGCATGCGGTCCGCCATGGTCAAGGCGTCCTGGTAGCGCAGGTCTATCTCCAGCTGCCCGGGCGCCACCTCGTGATGGGAGGCCTCCATGTCATATCCCAGTTCATCGAATGCCAGGACCATCTCCTTCCTGGCGACCTCCCCCTTGTCCTGGGGCATGAGGTCGAAGTATCCGCCAGCGTCCGCGGGTATGGGCACGGGCACACCGTTCTGCATGGGGAACATGAAGAACTCGAACTCCGGACCCACGTTGAAGTCGTAACCCATGTCCTTGACCTTCTCCACCATCTTCTCCAGGGCCCAGCGGGGATCCCCCTTGAAGCGGTTGTCGCTGTGATCGGATATGGTGCACATGAAGCGTGCGGTCTTGACCCCGGAATCTATCCAAGGGTAGATCTGAAAGGAATCCAGTATGGGTTTGGCCCTCATATCGGATTCCTCGATGGTCGCGTACCCCAATATCGAGGAGCCGTCAAGGAAGACGCCGTCGTCGATGACGCTTTCCACCCTGGTGGTGGGTATGGAGACGCTCTTCACCGTTCCCAGTATGTCCGAGAACTGCATCTCTATGAACTTGACGTTCTCCTTTTTCACCTTCTTTAAGATGTCCTGCTTCATCTCATCGAAGTTCTTGTCGGTAGGCATTGGAAGTGGGTTACTACGACATGTATTAAATAACTTTCTAGGCAACAAATGTGCATCTATGAGTAGACTATCTATGCATTTGTATATTTTCTAATATTTTAGGTATACAAATGAGTGTGTTTTTGATAATTTTATTGATTTTTGAGCAGACGAACCAATTCATCGAGGATGACGCCTGGCTCCACAAGACCAGAGGTCCCTCCGCTGGCGAAGTTGGACTTGCCCCCTCCCCTTCCTCCATGCGGTGAGAGCAGGGTGTTGAGAAGGGACGCGCAGTCCAGCTTCATGTCCCCTGAACATGCCAGTACCAGGAACGTTCTGTCGTCCTGGCAGATCAGCGCCGCCACTGCACCTCCGGAGGCCACCATCTCGCTGGCCTTTTCCATCACAAGCTTGCGGTCAAGACCGGAGAAGGACCCCGAGAACAGTTTCCATTCCCCCACCTGCCGGGGCTGCAGTGAGGAGAGCGCCAGCTTCCCATACGTCCTCAGAGCTTCCCTGGCCCTGACCAGCTCCCGTTCCCGGTTGTCGAAGGCGGTCAGGCTGTCCCGGGGAAGGGATCCCATCCTCTCGGCCAACATCAGCGAGCGCACCGTGTGGTCAACTGCCAGGCTTACCGCGTCCGGACCCACCAGGAACTCTATCTCCCAATCCCCGGCCGGCTTGGCCGAGGTGAACTTGCTGACCAGGAGCATCCCGATCTCCTTGGCATCGCCCAGGTGCACTCCGGCGCAGGCCGCGCTGTCATGATCGCCGATGCTCACCACCCGTACCATATCACCGCTTATGCGGTCCAGCTTCGCGCGCGGGCCGTCCTCCTTCATATCCCCCCGGGCGACCTGCTGACACCGGACCGCCGCTCCCTCGGCGATGATGGCGTTGACCTCCAGCACGGCATCCTTCACCAGGTCCCAGTCCAGATGCCCCTTCACGATCAGCACCTTCCTTTCTCGGGACAATGATATCTTGACCAGCTCCAGCTCGGTGCGTTTGGACAGAGAGTGGAACAGCAGGTGCTCGCCCGTATGCGCCCTCATGAGAGCATAGCGATACTCCCAGTCCAGTTCCCCCTTGACCTTCGCGCCTACGGCCAGAGCGTGCCCGGGGACCTGATGGGATATCTCCTCCTTGCCCTTGACATCGGTGACCTGCAGCCCGTCGAGCTTGCCGCGGTCCCGCTCCTGACCCCCTCCGCCCGGATAGAAGACGGTGCGGTCCAGGACAACCCAGTCCCCTTCCACCTTGGTCACGGTGGCGGCGAACTCCTTGAGATACGGGTCGGACTGGTAAAGCTTCTCGGTCATGAACCGGGGATGGCGTAATTCCCGTAAATAGTCCACGCCGTGCTTATAAAAAGGCCGATTAGACAATTGCGCACATTGTTCATACACTTAAAAGACATATATCTAAGGAAGGCGTTTAGAGAAAGGAGAACAGGGCGTTGATCATGCTCGACGAATTGGACAAGAGGATCATCGAGGAGCTGTGCAGGTCCAGCCAGGGATCGTCAAGGGCCATAGCCAAGAGGCTGGGGATACATCCCACTACCCTCATACAGCGCGTGCGCAACCTGGAGAGCCAGAACGTGATACGCGGCTACCGAGCCAACGTTGACTACATGAAGCTGGGCTATGAGTTCATGGCCATAGTGCACATCTACGTGGAAGGGGACCTCATAAACGTCCAGCAGAGCATAAAGGAACTGAAGAACGTGGTGGCGGTCCTGGACGTCACCGGCGAGTGTGATTCAATAGCCTGGGTGGCCTGTCGCTCCCGGGAGGAGTTCAGCCAGGTCGTCAAGTCCATGCTGACCATAAAGGGAGTGAAGAAGACCAACACCTACGTCATATTGAACGTGATCAAGGACCCCTTCAACTTCCTGCCGGACTTTAGCCCGGTCGATCAGAAGTGATGGGGGCAATCCGCCCGCCTAGCTTTATATATCTTGGCAATGTGGACGGTCAGATCCAATTAATTTGCCATTAATGGTCTTTTTGCCATTCGTACGGTAGATAAGGGTTTAATAGAGCATCCACGTTACTCCGCCTCACCGACCATATCCAACCAGAGGAATGGAAATGTTAAGGACACACCATTGCGGAGAACTGACGAAAGGGGACCTTGGCAAGAGAGCGACCCTCGCCGGTTGGGTAAGGTTCTACAGGGACCATGGAGGAGTTCTGTTCTATGACATAGCGGACTCCCATGGGAGCACCCAGGCGGTGTTCGACCCTGTGGCCACCAACAGCGAGGACTTGGACCGGTTGGAGAAAGTCCTCAATAATATCGGTCGGGAGTACGTGATCACCGTCACTGGAGTAGTGCGGGACAGGGTGGAGGGCACCACCGACGCGCGTAACCCCACGGGAGAGATAGAGGTGCTTATCGAGGACGCGAAGGTCCTTAACCGCTCCAAACCCATCCCGTTCGAGGTGGCCGAGCAGAAGAACTCCATGCTGCCCGGAGAGGACCTTAGGCTGAAGTACCGTTACCTGGACCTTCGCCGACGGGAGATGGGTTCCAACCTTCGCTTCCGTTCCAAGCTGATCTCCTGCGCCCGCCGTTATCTGGAGACGCAGGGGTTCATAGAGGTGGAGACGCCGATGCTCACCCGCAGCAGCCGGGAGGGCGCCAGGGACTTCCTGGTGCCGTCGCGCAACATGCCCGGACAGTTCTACGCCCTGCCGCAATCGCCCCAGCTCTACAAGCAGATGCTGATGGTCGGCGGTGTGGAACGCTACTATCAGGTGGCGCGCTGCTTCCGTGACGAGGACAGCCGTGCGGACCGCCAGCCGGAGTTCACGCAACTTGATATGGAGATGTCCTTCGTGGAGATGGAGGACATCCTGAGCATGGTGGAGGGCATGTACGCCTATGTCTGGAAGGAGATGTTCGACGAGCACCTTCCCACGCCTTTCCCGCGCATAGAACTGAAGGACTCCCTGGCCAGGTACGGCACCGACGCCCCGGACGTGCGTTTCGGGCTGGAGATGGAGGAGGTAACCGACCTGGTGAAGGACGCCCCGTACGAGATCTTCCAGAGGGTGCTGTCCAAGGGGGGCATGGTCACCTGCATCGATCTCAAGGGGTCCCTGATCAAGGAGCAGGACACGGACGGGTCGGTGGGCCGCAAGCAGGTGGACCGGCTCATAGATTGGGCCAAGTCACAGGGCATGGGAGGGCTCACCTGGATGCGCATGACCCCCGATGGGCTCTCCTCCAACATCGTCAAGTACTTCCCGGAGGAGGTGCGCCAAGCCATAGTGGAGCGCACGGACGCCCAGCCCGGGGACCTGCTGCTGTACCTGGCCGGCCCTAGGGAGACCGTGCTGAGGGCCGGAGGGCAGCTGCGCTTGAAGCTGGCCAAGGACCTGGGATTGTTGGAGGGCAAGGGGCATCAGTTCGTTTGGCTGGTGTCGTGCCCGCTGTTCCAGAAGGACCCGGCCACCGGCGGATTGACGTCGTTCCACCATCCCTTCGTGAGGCCGGTGGGGGACGTGATCCCGGAGGGGAAGGATTGCGCCAATGGAATGGGGCACTCCTACGACCTGGTCTTCGACGGAAGCGAGATAGGTTCCGGTTCCATGAGGAACCATGATCCGGAGATGCAGCGCAAGGTGTTCGGCATCCTGGGAATGGACGAGGCCACCATGCAGAAGGAGTTCGACTTCTTACTGGAGGCGCTGGAGTTCGGGGCACCCCCGCACGGAGGAGTGGGCATGGGCGTGGACCGCCTGTGCGCCATGCTCCTGGGATGCGAGAGCATACGCGACGTCATCGCCTTCCCGAAGAACAAGAAGTTCCAGTCCCTGGTGGACGGCGCGCCCACCAAGGTGGAGGAGGCGAAGCTCTCCGAGCTGCAGCTGCTCTGCCTGGCGGACGAGGACGATTAAACCCTTTTTTCCAATTCCTTCCTTACCCCTTCCACGACCTCCCTTGAGGAGTACCGGCCCTTGCTCTCCTTCATCACGTGCCCGATGACCGTGTTGGCCGCCTTGGGGTTCTTCCGATAATCGGCCAGGACCTCCGGGTGCTCGTCTATGAAATCGGAAATGAGCTTGCCGAGCCCGTCCCCTCCTTCGACGGCCGCCTCCTGCTGCACGCCCGCCAGGGACAGTATGCGGCGCTTGGCCTCCGTGTCGTTTATGAGGCCTTCCGAATCGTCCTTGACTATCCTCACTATGTCCGGCCACTTGGCCTGGTCCTGCAGCACCGCCCAGTTCCCGGATATCGGTCCAGTGGTCCAGCTGACCGCCCTTTCGGGAGGCACGTGCAGGCAAAGTTCCTCGAACAGGTCCGTGAGCGAGTGGGACGTCAGCACCAGCTGCTTGGCCGTGGCCTCCCCTATGCCGAAAGAGGCCACCAGGCGCTTGGCCCGGGCCAGAGGGGTCTCCTTGAGCTCCAGGTTCCTGGCCATCTCCCCGATCCGGAACTCGCCCAGGTCCGGCTCCCCGATGTAACCATAGTCCTCCTCGGTCTCCTTCTCCCTGGCGGATGTGGTGACCTTCCTTTCCTCGTCGAAGCGACGGGTCTCCCTGACAACCTTCTTGCCGGCCGCCAGCAGCTTGGACTGCCGGTTCGCTTCGAACCTCAGGGCCTTCTCCAGGTTGCGCAGGCCCTGCACGTTCTTCACCTCCACACGCTCCTCGCCCACCGAAAGGTTGGCGTCGACCCGCACGGTCTGCTCGTCCTGGGCTTCCAGGCCGCACAGGGAGCGCAGCTCCGTCACAAGCTGGTCTATCAGCGCCCTCGCCTCCTCGGGAGAGGTCAGGTCAGGCGCGGTGACGATCTCCACCAGCGGTATTCCGGACCGGTTGTAATCTACGAACGCTATCTCCTCCCCGGACCGGCCGACCCGTTTGATACGGCCGGGATCCTCTTCCAGATGCACGCGCCATATCCCGATGCGCCTTCCGTTGAGGTCGAAGTGGCCGTCCGTGCCCAGAGGGGATTCGTACTGGGTGATCTGGAAGTTCTTGGGCAGGTCCGGATAGAAGTATGTCTTGCGGCTGAACCACACCCTTTCCTCGATCTTGCAGTCCAGGAACCTGGCTATGCTCAGCCCGGCCTCCAGGGCCTTGCGGTTGAGCGCGGGCCGCGACCCCGGATACCCGAGGCATACCGGGCACACGTTATGGTTAGGTTCCGCCGGGGCCGTCGGGCAGGAGCAGAACAGCTTGGACCTGGTCGGCAGCTGGAAATGCATCTCCAGCCCGATCTTCATAGGGACACCTCCGGGAAACGGTACTCGAACACGTTCTCCCAGGCCGAGGCCGCCTCCAGCAGGTCCAGCTCCTTCCAATGGTCGGCCACCATCTGCATGCCCA
Organism: Methanobacteriota archaeon; assembly: GCA_012729095.1. Taxonomy (GTDB): domain Archaea; phylum Thermoplasmatota; class Thermoplasmata; order Methanomassiliicoccales; family UBA472; genus UBA472. The sequence goes on from JAAYDU010000008.1 coordinate 71,821, forward strand.
CCGGCAATCCGGCGACGTAAGCGCACGGCACCGATATATGCGGCATCCCGGTCAGGTTGGGGGGAACCGTGAGCACGTCGGCCCCGTACATCTCCAGCGGCTTCATGCGCCCGATCTCCTCGAAGCGGGGGGACACGAAGGGCATGGTGGGGGTGACCACCGCGTCGTGGTCCCTGAACACCTTGCGGTACTCTTCTATAAGGAGTTGCCTGACCGCCAGGGATTTCAGGTAATAGCGTGAGCGGAAGCCGACCATGCGGCAGAACGTCCCCAGCAGTATCCTTCTCTTGGCCTCGTCCCCGAAGCCCTCGGAGCGCACGCCGGTGAAGAAATCGTTGAAGTGCTGGTCGAACTTCTCCTCCCGGCGGCCGAAGCGCATTCCGCAGTAACGGGCCAGGTTGGTGGACGCCTCCGATGTCGCCAGTATGTAATAGGCCGGCAGGGCGAAGCGCAGGGAGCCCATGGAGACCTCGTGCACCTCCATGCCCATCCCCTTGAGCTTGCCCAGCGCTTCCTGGAAGGACGAGCGTACCGAGGGGTCGAGGTTCTGCAGCGCTTCCCTGGGAACGGCCAGGGACGATGGCATCCTCCCCTTGCCGGCAAGGGCTGGTTGCGCGCAGGACGTGGGGTCCTTGGGGTCCGGTCCGGCCATGGTGCGGAAATGCCTTGCCACCAGCGATGCCGACCTGGATAGCAGGCCGACCTTGTCCAGGGAGTTGCCGTAATCGATCAGCCCGTAGCGTGAGACCCTGCCGTAGGTCGGCGTCAGGCCCACCACCCCGCAGAAGGACGCCGGTCCGGATATGGAGCCCCCGGTCGATACCCCGAGGGCTATGTGACCGGGTATCAGACATGCCGCTGCCCCGGCTCCCCCGGAGGAGCCGCCGCAGCTGCGCTCCCTGTCGAAGGGGTTGAGCGGTACCCCGTGGGCGGAGTTGGTGCTGAACGTTCCGAAACCGAACTCGTCCATAGTGGTCTTTCCCACAAGCTGGCCCCCAGAACCCTTCATCCTGCCTATGCAAGTGGCATCGAAGGGGGGACTGTAACCGTCCAGCACGGCAGATCCGGCCCTTGCCTGGAAACCATCCGCGCACAGGTTGTCCTTGGCCGAGAAGTGGAACTTGCCATCTTCAAGACCCTCCGCGACCTCGGTGAAGGCTAGGTGCTTGGTCTGGGCGTAACGGATTAGACCGTAAGTGTCGCTCAAGACAATCTGGGCCCCCTTACGTATCCCTCATATGTTCCCATCTGCGCTTTGAGCGCCTGGGGGTCGATGTCTTGGGCCGGCTCGTCCTCCCGGAGAACATCGATCACCGGGATGGGGTTGAAGCTGTAGCTTTCGCCGGCAGGGGCCTCGTCCAGGACCGAGAAGCTGTTCAATATGTCGTCCAGGTCGTTGGCGTATCTCTCCATCTCCTCCTCGGTGAGGTTAAGCCTGGCCACCTTGGCCACCCGGGCTATGGTCTCTCGTTCCATGCTGTCACATACCCTGCCGCGCTGCGGCGGTGGAGGTATAATATCGCATATTGTCAAAGTTTCGCATACCAGGTGGGATTAATAACCTGGGCCATACCGTTGGTGATGAAGTTCCAGCTGTTCACCGACGGAGGGTCGCGCGGAAACCCGGGCGACTCCGCGTACGCCTACATCGTACTGGACCAGGATGGCGAGGAGGTGGCCTCCGGGTCAAATTACCTGGGAGTGATGACCAACAACGAGGCGGAATACCACGGGCTCTTGGCCGGGCTGAAGGAGCTGCTGAAGAGGGGAGCTGCCGAGGTCGATGTGTATATGGACTCCGAGCTGGTGATAAAGCAGCTGAAAGGTCAGTACCGGGTAAAGGCCGCCAACCTGCTCCCATTGTACAGGGAGGCGGTGGGCATCCTCACGGATATGAAGGCCAAGGTCCATCACGTGCCCCGGGAGAACGATATGATCGGCAAGGCCGACGCTTTGGTCAATTGGACCTTGGACCAACACAGGCTTGCAAGGCAGCTGAGGCGATGAACCATCGTTCTAATCTGTTTGCACCAGACAAATCATTAAATATGAGATGCTAAATGCACCGTCTGAGGCGTAAGGGGCCGGAGGCGATTTTCCTCCTAAACTCAACTCCCTTGTGATTTCCCCCCACATCTTCCGGCCCTGAACCCCCTCAAGCTCTTAGAACCGCCACCAGCTCCTCCGTTGGGACCAGTGATTGTTCTCCGCTGCGCATGTCCCTCAAGGTCACGGAATCGCTCTGCAGCTCCTTCTCCCCGACGATGACCGCGTACCTGCTGGGGATCGTTGCAGCATACTTCAGGCTCTTTCCGATCCCTCTTCTCATAAGGTCCACATCTGCGGCTATGCCAGCGCGGCGAAGCTCCGATACCATCTGGAAGGCCTTGCTCCTTACGCTGTCGCCGATGGGCACCACGAACGCGGTCACGCCGGGCTTGACGAACTCCACGCCCTCGGTCTGCAATGCCAGGAGGGTTCGGTCAAAGCCTATGGCGAAACCGGTGGAGAACACCTTCTCACCACCGAACAGCTCCGAGAGCGAGTAGGAACCGCCGCCGCATATCTGCTTCTCAGCCCCCAGCTTGGGCGCGTCGACCTCGAAGACCATGCCGGTGTAGTACGCCAACCCCCGCACGACGCCCAGGTCCACGCTGACGTTGCTGAACCCCATGGCCAGGAGCATTTCGCACACCTGCCGTATGTAATCGCTGGCCGGCCCCTCCCGCGAGCCCAATACCGACACGGGCCCGATGATGTTGGTGGTGGATATGATCTCCTCGGCAGCCCTGGCATCCACCCCGGCCTGGGCCATGAGCCCCTCCGCCTCCGCATAGGCCTTCTTGTCCAGCTTCTGCAGGATCGGCAGGGCGGCGTCCCCGGAGACCCCGGCAGCGGCCAGCATCTCCTTCAGTATGCCGATGTGCCCGATGCGTATGCGGTAGTCCTTGAGCCCGGTGCGCTCCAGGATGGCCGCCGCCAGCCCTATGGCCTCGGCGTCCGTCTCCGGGGTAGGGTTCCCGATTATCTCCGCCCCGAACTGGAAGAACTCCCGGTAACGGCCGGCCTGCGGCCTCTCGTATCGGAAGCACTGGCCGAAGTAGAACAGCTTCAGGGGGCGAGGCAAGGTGGCCAGGTCGTTGACGAAGAAGCGCATCACCGATGCGGTGAGCTCGGGCCTGAGGCATATCTCCCGGCCCCCCTTGTCCTGGAAGGCGTATATCTCCTCCACCACCCCCGGGCCGGATTTCAGAGTGAACAGCTCGGTGTGCTCGAAGATTGGCGTGGCGATCTCCTTGAAGCCATGCAGGACCGCCTCCCTGCGCATCATGCCCTCATGGTGGCGCCTGACCTCCATCTCCTCCGGGCCGAAATCCCTGGTGCCCCGGGGCCTTTGGATCATGTGGCTTGAGATGGAAAGGTCGATAATAAACATTGCGAGAAGGGACCCAGCACAAATATGAATAACATGCTAGACCATTGCTAGGGCGCATGATGGGCGATGATGACCTTCGCCGGAAGGAGCGTCTGCTGCGGGCGTGGGCGGACGACCTGGACCGCAAGGGATTTACAGATCTGCAGGTGAATTTGGAAAGGTTCCCTGTGAAACCACATGGCTTCGGCGAGCATGTGCCTGACGTGGTTGCCACGCGCGGGGACGGCCGTCGGCTGGTGGGGGAGATATGGTTATGCGAGTCGCTGGACAAGGATGATCGCATGTTCGCCCGGGCCATGAGCTACGCCTACCGGGGGGACGTGGTCATGCTGCTGGTGCCGTTCGACTGTCTGGACGAGGCGGAGGACATGGTGAGGGAGTGGGGCCTCTCCTCCGAGGTCTTCGTCCAGGCGATAATCGATTAGTTTAACGCCGAATCAAGGTCCTGGCAGAGGTCCTCGGGGTCCTCGATGCCTACAGAAAGCCGTATCATGCCCTCCCCTATGCCAAGCCTTTCCCGTTCCTGATGGCCGTACGCAGTGTGGGACGTGTTGACGGGCATGCTTGCCAGCGATTCCACGCCGCCCAGGCTGGCCGCCTTGGCGATGATCTCGAAGCGCCTCATAGCCCTCTCCGCCGCCTGACGCCCGCCCTTCACCTCGAAGGTCACCATGCCGCCGAATCCGTCCATCTGCCTTTTGGCCAGCTCGTGGTCCGGGTGGGACCTGAGACCCGGATATATGCAATTCGAGACCTTGTCATGACCTTCCAGGAACTCCGCCACCACCCTGGCGTTGGAATCATGCTTGCGCATTCTCAGGTCCAGGGTCCTCATGCCCCTGCCCAGCAGGTACGCAGGCAACGGGTCCAGCACCCCGCCGTATATCTTCCGCCGCATGTGCACCTGCTCCATTTCCCCTTTCCCACCGGCCACGAAGCCGGCTATGACGTCCGAATGGCCGTTGAGATACTTGGTGGCGCTGTGCAGCACGATGTCCGCGCCCATGCCCAATGGCCTTTGCAGCACGGGCGAGGCGAATGTGTTGTCTATCATGACCTTGCAGCCATTCTCGTGGGCGATCCGGCACGTTTCGCGGATATCGATCAGCTTGAGCAGGGGGTTGGTCGGGCTTTCCAGATAAAGTACCTTGGTCCTGCAGTCGATGGCCGAGCACAGCTCGGCCGGGTCGGTGGTGGTAACGAAAGCGACATCAACGCCCAAACGGGGCATCTCGTTCTTGAGGAAACCGTAGGTGCCTCCGTACAGGTCCTGCATGGCCACCATGCGGTCGCCCTTCTGCAGGAAGGTCATCAGGGCGGACGTGATGGCCGCCATGCCCGATGAGAAGGCCAGTGCGGACCCTGCGCCCTCCAGGGAGGCCAGCTTGTCCTCCACCGACCTTACCGTGGGGTTGCTGTAACGGGAGTAAATGTAGGTACCCTCGGGGACCTCCCCCTCCCATGAGCGCGGTTCCTCGGTCGGGAAGGCGAAGGTGCTGCTCTGGAAGATGGGGGTGTTGATCGCGCCTTCGTACACCAGGGACCTATCCCCGTCGTGCACGGAGCGGGTGGACATTCCTTTCTTTGGCATCGCGCGGGGAATCCCCCGGTGTGCGTATAATCGTTCTCCCATCACTCGCCGGTGCGGCGAATGATAACCGAAAGGACGTCCCCGTCGGCCAGTTTGTGCTCCAGGCCGACCATCTGCCCGGGGAACCGGGCGCTCTTCCCCCACACCAGCGCGTACCGGAAGTTCTGCCTGAAGATGCGGTGCAGGGAATCGCAGACATCGGCCACGGTGGCCCCGTTCTTGGTGATCAGCGGCACGTCCAGGTCCGCCTCCTCCCCCTGCTTCTTCATGTATACCCGTATGAGCTCGAGCCGGTCGAATATCCTGGCCTTCAGATCATCGATGCCTATGTCCTTGACCGCGGAGATGAACACCGGGTCCCAATGCTTGAACTTCAAGCGGACCTCCTTGAGGTATTCCGCGTCGGAGATGTCTATCTTGTTGATGGCCAGTACCGCGTTCAAGTATATTCGGTTCCCGGCCAGCACATCCACCAGCTGGTCCTGGTCGATGTCCTCGCGAATGACCACGTCGGCGTTGACCAGGCCATACTCCATGATCATGGCCTTGGCCAGGTCTGTGTCCAGCTTGGTCAGCTTGACCGTGGTCTTGATGTCGATGCCCCCGAGGTCCTTCTTGGATATCACCACGTCCGGAGGGCGGGTGTTGATGCGCATGCCGGCGTTCTCCAGCTCCCGGACCAGCACCTGAAGGTTGGTGTCGTAGAAGTCAAGGACGAACAGTACAAGGTCGGACGAGCGCACGACGGAGATGACCTCCCTGCCGCGCCCCTTACCCTTGGCGGCGTCCCGGATCAGCCCGGGCATGTCCAGTACCTGGATCTTTGCCCCCCGGTACTCGTACGCGCCCGGCACAACGTCCAGGGTGGTGAAGTCATAGGAACCCACCTCGCTCCTGGCACCGGTCAGGGTGTTCAGTAGGGTGGACTTTCCCACGCTCGGGAAGCCCACCAGCGCCACTGTGGCGTTGCCGCTCTTTTTGACGGAGTATCCTTTGGCGGGGCCTGCGCTGGAGGCCCTCCTCTTCTCCACATCGTCCCGAAGCTTGGCCATCTTGGCCTTCAACTTGCCGATGTGGTACTCGGTTGCCTTGTTCTTCTGCGTCTTGTCGATCTCTTCCTGGATCGCCTTGATCTGCTCTTCGATAGTCGAGGCCATCTGTGCTTTTCCTCACTCCACTGTGGTGCCCGCCTTTCCGTCCAGGGCTTCCATCAACCGGTCGGCCGAGGTGATGACCGCCTTTCGACCGGTGGCCTTCACGAACCTGGTCGCCGCCTCGACCTTGGGGTCCATGGACCCGGGAGGGAACTGCCCTTCCGCGACATGGCGGCCCAGCTCTTCGACCGTCACCTTCCGCAGAGGGCGCGGCCTGTCGCTCGTGAAATCCAGATAGACCGCCTCAACATCGGTCACCATTATTAAAATATCGGCCTTCAGCACCTCGGCCAATCTGGCCGATGTGAGGTCCTTGTCCACCACCGCCTCGACGCCGGACAGGCCAGCAGTGGTCTGGACCACAGGAACGCCCCCTCCACCTCCGCAAAGCACCGCGAAAGGAGGAATGAGCGATTCCGCCAAGGTCCGAAGGTGCTCCTCCTTGGCCACCTTCACCACGTTCGGCGAGGGCACCACCCTCCTCATGCCCCCCCTCTTCGTGTCCTCCAGGAAAACCCATCCCTTCTCCATGGAGAGCACCTCCGCCCTCTCCCTGGAATAGTACGGGCCTATGGGCTTCGACGGCTCCTGGAACGCGGGGTCATCGCCCGATACAACCGTGCGGGTGATCACCGGAACCATGGGAACCTCCGTGCGCAGGAGGCGGCAGGCCCGGTCCCAGGCCTGCAGTGCCATGTAGGCGATCTGACCCTGAGATTCCGCGACGCAAACGTCCAGGGGCATGGAGGGCACCTCCGCGTGGCAGAGCTCGTTCCGCAAGAGTATGTTGCCTACCTGGGGGCCGTTGCCGTGGGTGATCACCATACGCGGGTAGAGGTCAAGAAGCGGGAGCATCATCCGGAACGCGGAACGCAGGTTTTCGATCTGCACGTCGTCCCTGGCCTCCTGGCCTGCTTTCAGTATGGCGTTCCCACCCAAGGCCAGCACGGCTAACCTCCCCTCACCCGCCCTCGGTACTGCCATCACCTGAACGAAAGGGTTTAAAGATACTATATTTATGGCCGAGCGATGCCATTAATGAACGATATCAATGAGATGTTGAAGGGGGTGCGTCAGTCCAAGATGTCCATCTGGGTCGGAATGGCCCTTGCCCTCCTGGTCACCGTCTCGCTAACCCTGGTGGTCCAGCTATGGCTGGCCCAGATCGTGTGCCTGCTGCCCATATTGGTAGCGTTGCTGGCCTATTACATCCCAACGTACTTCGGCTTGAAGGACCGCAAGAGATTGGCGGTGTTCGGGCTGGTGCTTTTCCTGGTGGTCGGCCTTTCCCTGGGCGGCGCCCTGTACAGCACGGTTGCCAACTACGAGGTCCAGGACGTAAGCTCCGATGACAACCTGCTGGTCCAGGGGACCTTGACGCCATCCCACGGGGAGCCGGGGGATACCTTCCATTTCAGCGTCGTGCTCACATCTGGCGAGACCGATGCCGATGTAAGACTGATGCTCTTCAACAATTGGGGGGATCCGGAAAACAACCCCAACATGACCCGGACCGCTGTGCACAACTCCTCCCTGGGAGCGGTATATTCCTTCAACACCAGCGTTCTGGCCGAGGGAATATTCTACTTCCAGTTCGGTGTGCTCAACGGATCCGCATGGTCGGAGACAGAACAGAGCTTCGGGCCGGTCAATGCCGACCTGAACAATGTGCTCGGCAACTCCCTGCTTTCGGGCACAGTGTACTCGTTCTACAGCATGGCCGTCCTGTTCTACATACTGATACTGCTGACCTGGTGGATGGACCGCTCCAAGAAGAAGATATTCGAGATGGAGCAGAAGAGGGCCAAGACCAAGGACAGGAAGGAGAAGGTCGTGGACGACGTGCAGGAGAAGTTCGTCTGCTCCGATTGCGGCGCGGAGGTTCCCGCGGACGCCGACAAGTGCCCCTCCTGCGGCGCTAGCTTTGAGGAGGACGAACTCAAGTGCCCGCAGTGCTCGGCCAAGCTCCTCAAGACCGACACCAAGTGCTGGAACTGCGGAAAGAAGCTCTGAGCGCGGAAAACCTTTTTAGCGCTCCCGGGGATATCGGCCCCGGGATGCATTTCGTCTTTTACAGGGAAGGGAATTGACAATGGCCTCGATAGCTGATGAACTGGCGAAAAAGCAGAAGGAGATATCCGTCTCCGAGTTCTTCGAGCGCAACCGCCACATCCTGGGCTTCGACTCCCAGGTCAAGTCGCTCATCATGGGCATCAAGGAGGCGGTCGACAATTCCATTGACGCCTGCGAGGAGGCGGACATACTTCCAGAGATAACCGTGATGATCGAGAGGATCGAAAAGGACGAGTTCCGGGTCACCGTGGAGGATAACGGCCCCGGTATTGTCAAGAAAGCGATTCCCAACGTGTTCGGCCGCCTGCTATACGGCTCCCGCTTCCACGCCGTGCGGCAATCGAGGGGGCAGCAGGGCATAGGCATCTCCGCCACGGTGATGTACGGGCAGATCACCACCGGCAAGCCGGCCACGGTGATTTCCAAGACCGGAAAGGAGGACGTGGCCTGGCGCATGGACATCATGGTGAACACCAAGAAGAACCTGCCAGACGTGCTGAAGGAAGACCCGTTCATCTGGGATGGCAAGGAGCACGGGACCAAGATCACCTATCACATGAACGGGCGTTACGTGGGTGGAAAGCAATCGGTGATGGAGTACCTGAAGCAGACCGCCATAGTGAACCCCCATTCCAGGATCGCTTTCGTGGACCCCGATGGCAAGAGGACCACCTTCGAGCGGGCCACCGAGAAGATGCCTCCAGCCACCAAGGAGATCAAGCCCCACCCCTCCGGGTTGGAGCTCGGAACCCTGATGAACATGTCCAAGGAGACCAGGAACAAGACCCTGGGCAAGTTCCTGCAGCTGGACTTCTCCCGCATCAGCGACCGCCTGGCCAAGGAGATATGCGAAAAGGCCGACCTGAGCATGAACGCCAATCCGGCCAAGCTTAACCTGGAGGAGCTGAAGCGGCTCCTGGCGGCCATCGGGGCGGTGAAGATCATGGCCCCGCCCACCGATTGCCTTTCCCCCATTGGCGTCAATCTCATCAAGAAGGGGTTGCGGAACGTTCTGGACGAGGTCCGCCCGGAGTTCTACGCGCCGCCAGTGACCAGGGACCCCAAGGTGCACTCCGGGAATCCCTTCCTTGTCGAGGTCGGAATAGTGTACGGCGGTGGACTTCCAAAGGACTCGCCTGTACAGATATTGCGCTTCGCCAACCGGGTGCCCCTTCTGTACCAGCAGGGGGCGTGCGTGGTGACGAAGGCGATAGAGAGCACCGACTGGCGCCGGTACGGGCTGGAGCAGCGCGGAGGTTCCGGCATACCGTTCGGCCCTGCGATAATATTGGTGCATGTGGCGTCGACGAAGGTGCCGTTCACCTCCGAGGCGAAGGAGGCCATAGCCAATCTCCCGGAGATACAGAGCGAGATCGAGCTTGCGTTGAGGATCTGCGGGCGTTCCTTGAAGACGCACCTGAACAAGAAGGAGACCAAGAGCAAGACCAGGGTCAAGTTCGAGATCGTGCAGGAGATACTGCCGCTCATCGCCCTCAAGAGCGCGAAGATCGTCGGCAAGCCGGTGCCGAAGCTGAGCGGCAGCATAACCAAGATCATGAACGTGGTCTGGATAGACGATTCCGTCTCTTACGAGAAGAAGCATCACCGGGTCCGCGTTTCCATATACAACTACACCCCCCAATCACAGAAGTTCAACCTGCACATGGTCATTCCCCCCGGATCCTTCGATTACAAGGGACTGCAGTTCTTCCCTTCGGAGGTGCGGGACGATGGGAAGGTGTCCTGGGAGCTGCCGAAGATAGCATCGACCGAAAGGCTGGACATAAATTTCTCGTTGAACGGCCTGAACAAGGAGGACTACGATGAGAACGAGATCTACGCCTCGGGCATCAATCCGGTCCTCATAATCGGGGCGGAACCGCTGCCAGGGGACTGGGACGTGAAGGGAATGCAGATCACCGAGAGCGAGGAGGCCCCTGTCCAAGAGGAAGAGGATGAGGAGGTCGACTATGACGAGTCCAAGGAGGCGCTGAACGATGACTGATGACGAGAACAAGGCGGTGCGCTCCCTTACCAACATAGCGCAGTCCATCTATGACCAGATCGATTCCGGGCGCATCCCCAAGATGACCTTGCCCCTGAGGACCAAGGGCAACATCCGTTTCGACCCAAAGCATGGTGTCTTCAAGTACGGCAAGGCCACCGGGGCCCGTTCCGCTAAGAAGGTCAACGGGGCGTTGATGCTTCTGAGGACCATGTATGTCCTGGAGTTCATCGAGGACATGATCGCCAACAGCAAGTCGTCCACCCTGAGGGAGATGTACTACATCTCCGAGGGCTGGGAGAAGGCCAAGTTCTCCTCCCAGGACGAGAGCAACCTGCTGGCCGAGGACCTGGAGATAGTTACCGCCTGCATGCGGGAGGACCTGAAGCTCAGGGCAGAGGAGAACGGGGCCAGCATCATAGGGGACATCACCATAAGCGAGATGGACCGCAAGGGTCGGCTGAAGAAGATAAACTGCCGGGACGATGTGGGCGATTCCGGGTACGGGATACCGAACAACGTGGAGAGGGAAAAGGTCCAGCTGCTGGGCACCAATGCCAAGTTCGTTATCGCCGTGGAGACCGGCGGTATGTTCGACAGGCTCGTGGAGAACGGTTTCGACGAGAAGTTCGATGCCGTTCTGGTGCATCTGAAGGGGCAGCCCGCACGTTCGACGCGGCGCATGATCAAGCGCCTGAACGAGGAGTTGAAGCTGCCGGTGGTCGTCTTCACCGACGGCGATCCGTGGTCCTTCCGAATATTCGCCTCGGTGGCCTACGGGGCGATCAAGACCGCGCATATATCGGAGTACCTGGCCACGCCGACGGCGGAGTTCGTGGGCATAACCGCCTCGGACATCACCAACTACAAGTTGCCCACGGACAGGCTGACGGACGTGGACGTTCGGGCGCTGCACGCGGAGCTGAAGGACCCCCGCTTCGCTGACGAGTACTGGCGCGGTGAGATAGAGACGATGCTCAAGCTGAACAAGAAGGCAGAGCAGCAGGCGTTGGCGAAGTACGGCCTGGACTTCGTGACCGACAAGTACCTGCCGGAGAAGCTGAACAACATGGGGGTCCTGCGTTAGCGGGCGAGCACCGAACGAGGGCAAGTTTGATATTGGCACCCTTCCCTTTTCACCTGAAGTGAAATGAACGATCGCGCCTCGATCACCCTGACCAGCCTCACCGTGTCGTATCTCATAATTGCCACGGCGGCGGCCATCCTCATCGCCTGGATAACTGAGGATTGGACGCTGTTCATACCATCGATGTTGCTCCTGGGAGGCATGTTCGCCACGTTCATAGGGCTCCGGCAGCGGACCGGGGGCATGGACCGGAGGCGGCAGAACGATGGCAACTTCCTCATGTTCTGGGGCACCCTGCTGGTGGCCTTCGGCATGATCTGGTCGATAAACTACGCCTACCCGGGGAACGTGCTGTTCCTGATCATCGGCTTCCTGGTCTGGCTAGGGCTGGCCGTGCTGCTCTTCACCGTGAGAAAGAGATAGGGAGAGCGTTGCCGCTCAGAAGGTGACCACCCGGTCGCTCTCCGCTATTATGTTGTAAAGGTCGGCCATCTTGGACAGCGGGCAGGCCTGTGATTCGCCCTTGGCCCTGAGCTTCATGCAGGAACCGCAACTGAATGTCCTCCCTCCAGCATCCAGATAGGCCTGGATCTCCTTGGTGACGTTGAACTTCTCATTGTCCAACCCCTCGCACTCCACGCCCTTGGCCAGCAGGAACACCTTCACCGCGTCCCCCTGCGAAAGGGCGTAATTGCCCAGCCTGAACGCCTGGAACACGGTCTCCGCATCGTTGGAATATATCACCACTCCCAATTTCATGGGGTGCCACTTGAGCATGTGAATATAAAAAACAAGGGAAAGTTGTTTTACTGAGACCGGATGGATCACGCCTCGTCAAGGCGTTTCAGGACGAACGACTTGTCCAGAGTGGACAGGAAGAACCCCAGCCGGGGACCTGACCTCCGGTCTATGAACAGGCGGTACAAAGCCTGGAAGCAGGCCTTTGGCTGCAAGCCCCTGGTCTTGGCCGTCTCGTAGATGGCGTCGTGGATGCGATCGCCGGTCCACTCCGTGTCGGCCAGCCTTTTCCTGAGCTCGGAGGCGTAGGCCCTCTCCTCGTCGGACATCTCGACATCCGGCCTCTCCGGGCTGACGGTGAAGAGCACGCTCTCGGGAGCGAACGCGTTCAGCCAGTGGCGAACGCATTCCAGCCTCTGCCTGAGCACCTCCATGTCCTCCCCTGAGATCTCCGGTATGCTCATCGAGCGTTTCAGCACCTCGACCACTCCATCGAAGGAATCCGATATCTGCGCCACGCTCACCAGGTGCCGGTACGGGACCTGCAGGGGCAGCTTGTTCCTGACGGCGGAGGGCTGGGCGATCTCGTATGCCCGCAGGAGGTCCTTCTCCTTCTCATCAGCTCCCCCGTTGAAGTAGAAGGTCTCGACCTTGTCGAACTCGTCCACTATGTCCAGTATGCCCATGCCTGGGTCGTAGTCGATGTGGCGCTCGGGGTTGTACCTGAGCACGCTGAACGCCAGCACCGGGGGAGGGGTTATCAGGAGCGCGTCCGTGCCGGTGACCACGTTCCCGGTGGACTTGTGCATCTGGCCCTTGCCCTTGAACTGAATGAACTCGTAAGGCACCGGGTGCGGCGGTTCCATGCCATACACCTCATTGCACAGACGGACCCCGCTATCGTACGAACCGCCAGCCGCCGCGTGGTCCTTTCCGAAGGGCTCGCAGGTCACGCTGAAGAGCTTCCACTTGGCCGGCCATTCCACTCGCCAGGGCATCTTGCCCTGACCCTTGCGGATGTCCGCGTCGCCCTCGTAGCCGCACTTGCACTTGAAATGGACGTAAGGAAAATCATAGCTGACGATGCGGTCGCTGAACATGCCGCACTCGGGGCACTCGGCGCTGAACGGCCAGAACCCCTCGGGCATCTTTCTGCCGGTCACATCGGCGAGTATGTCGGCCACCTTCGACCTCTCCCGCAGGACCAGGTCGACGATCTCGGTGAACTTCCCCTCCTCGTAGAGCTTGTGCGTCCATATGATGCGGGGCCTGATGCCCAGCTCGCCTATGGCTTCCAGGAAGGGCGTGATGAAATGCTCCGCGTACGTATCGTGGCAGCCGTCCGGGCAGGGTATGTAGCAGATCGGCTTTCCGACCTCCTTCTCGAAGCTTTCCGGAAGGAAGGGGTAACGCTTTCGCAGCGGATCATATGAATCGACCAGATAGATGAAGTCGGCGTCAGCTCCCTTGTCCTTGAGCGCCTTGTACACCGCGTTGGCGGTGATGGATTCCCTCAAGCTGCCCACATGTATGTAGCCAGAGGGAGTGATGCCGGTGGATATCAGGTGCTTGCCGCCTCTCTCGAGGAGGGTGTTAGCTATCACGTCTGCCCAATGCATGCTATCAAGCCGTGAAGCCCCCTGCCCGTTATAAGGTTTGTCGCGGTTGGGTGCCTTGCTGCGCCGCCCTCGGCGGTGCATAATTCTTTTATATCCTTTCGGAGGTAGCAGGTCCGATCGATATGGCGAAGGACAGCAAGACCGGGGGATTCCAATCCGCTGCGGGCCTCATCAGGTATTTTGACAACGAGGACGAGAAGGCCCTGAAGCTCAGCCCTTACGTGGTCATCGCCCTGTGCGTCATCACCATCACCTTGGTGATAGTGGCGAACGCGCTATACCCCACCTGATCCCTTGAAAGGGTGAACGGAAAAAGGTCCTGCCTGCCTATTCCACATTGGGCGGGACCAATTCGCATTTCATGCCCAGCTTCCTGCGGAAGGTGTACGTGAGCAGGGGCGGGGCTATCAGCGTGGTCACCAGCGACATGAACACTATGGCATTGTAGAGGCCCGGCTCAATTATGCCTAGACCGGTCACCGGGTCCTTCATGGTCAGACCTATGCTGGCCACGATCAGACCGACCTCGCCTCTGGGGACCATGCCCACTCCGATTATGGCCGCCGACTTGCTTCCCAGGTTCTTGGCGCCCAGGCCGCAGCCGCCGAACTTGGTGATCACTGCCAGCAGGGTTATCATTCCCGCTAGTACCAGCACGCTCATCTCCCCGAAGGCGGCCAGGGAGACCTCGATGCCCACGAACACGAAGAAGAACGGCGTCAGGAACTCGGCTATCGGCTCTATCTTCTCCTCGCAGGGCCACTTGTCCTTGAACTCGGCGAAGGCCATTCCGGCCAGGAAGGCCCCGATGATGGCCGCCAGGTCCAGGAAGGCCGATATGGATGACAGGGCGAAGCACACGATCAGCGCCAGTGGCAGCGGGCCTATAGTATAGCGCCTGCGGTCCGCCGTGCAGACCACCCTGCCCTTCTTGTCCTCCCTGTTCCTTTTATCCTCCCTGTTCTTGACCATTTTCGGCAGAACGAGCGAACCGATGAAGATTATGGCCAGCACGAAGATGACGGCCTGTATGGAGACAGCGGCCACCTGGATTATGTCCAGGCTTCCCCCGCTGGCTATGCCGACGACCACCGCCAGGACTATCATTCCCAGAATATCGTCGATGACCGCGGCGCCGATGATGACCCGGGACTCCACGGTCTGCATCAGGTCCATGTCCTTGATCACCCGGGCGGTGATGCCCACGCTGGTGGCGACCATGGCCGCCCCCACGAACAGTGCCTCGAGCTGCTTCTCCGGCCCGAGGGCGAACATCATGAAGATGTAGCCGACTATGAACGGTATTATCACGCCGAAAACGGCCACGAAAATGGCGGTCTTGCCGACCTTGCGTATGGAACTGAAGGGTGTTTCCAGCCCCACCGTGAACAGCAGGAAGATCACGCCAAGCTCCTTGAGGACGTGGAACACGTCCGGATGGGATTCTATGCTGAGGAAGTCGAAGAGTATCGTGTTGGCTATGATTATGCCTACCAGGATCTCCCCGATAACAGTGGGTATCTTGGCCTTGTTGCATACCATCCTGGCCACTTCCACCATGACGATTATGACGAAAAGCTGAAACAGCACCGTCTGTATGAAGTCCTCTCCCATCGGGGTACGGTATGCCTTTTATCATATATTAAATTCTGAGCGAACCACCAGATACGCGTGGGACGGCCTCTCGGACCCGGCCGTAAGAAAGATATCGGGAAGAGGCACCAGACCCGGCGTCTGGGGAAAAAAGATAAGTAATAAAAGGCATTCGAAGCGGGCGAGAGGAAAGAAGATGTCATTATGGAAGAAGGTCCCTTCCGGACGAAATCCCCCTGAGATCATTAACGTCATCATAGAGACCCCCAAGGACAGCAAGAACAAGTACGAGGTGTCCAAGGAGTTCGACTGCATGTTGCTGGACCGGGTTCTGCACTCCAGCGTGGTGTTTCCCCTGGCCTACGGGCTTATCCCCCGCACGTTCTACGATGACGGGGACCCGCTGGATGCCATGGTACTGATCAGCGAGCCGACGTTCCCCGGATGCGTGGTGGAGGCCAGGCCGATCGGCGTCCTGGAGATGAGCGATGAGAAGGGACAGGACGACAAGATACTGACCGTCGCCTGTGGGGACCCCCGCAACAACGAGTACCTGGAGCTGGAGGACATCCCCCAGCACCTCCTGGACGAGATCTCCGAGTTCTTCAAGACCTACAAGCGGTTGGAGGAGAAGAAGGGGACCAACGTGATAGGATGGCAGGGGCGCGCCCGCGCCACGGAGATAGTGTCCGACTCCCTTAGCCTGTTCCGCAACAAGTTCGGGTACAAGTGAGTCAGAAACGCCTCTCCCATAGCAGCCTTTCACCGCAGGCCGCCCGGACCCTGGCGGCCATCTCATCTATGTCCAGTTCTACCTTGATACGGTGACCTCCTGAGAAGTAGGAGCGGGCCATCTCCGCCCCCACCAGATCGTCGTTCCCTGGAGCCAGGCGGAAGACGTAAGAACCGGGATACAGGAGCTCCTCGGAGGATATCCCATCCTCGTCCCCGTCGGTGATGGCTATGACTGGGATACCGAGACGATAGAGCAGGGCAGACGATATCTTGCTGGTGTCGTCCCCAACGGTCACCACGTACGCCGCGTCCCTGCAGCGGTACAGGGACTCCTCGGCGCAGTGGTCTATCAGGCATACCACGCTTTTCTCCGACATCAGGCTGCGCGGTTCGGCCCTGGTCCGGCGGACGTGGCCGCTGCGTATGATCGCCGTGCTCAGGTCGAAGCGGCCCAGCCGCTCGATACCGGTGGGTTTGGTCCTCACGCCTTTGGCGATCAAAGAACCGTTCTCGGATTGACCGATGACGACCTCGGCCCTTTCGGCCCGGCCGATGACGTGGCCGTTGATCCAGACGTTCTCCCCGGGGCGGACGCCGCTGAGAGCTCGCGACCCCGACCTGCGCTCCCGGGCCTCGTTCCTGAGGTCCAGCACTTCGCCCTTCAACAAAGGTCCGAGTTCCTCAAGGTCGCGCTCCCCACCGGCCCACAGTATGCTGATGCCGCTCTCGACCTGCACGACCGGGATGGGTACGGCGACCTTGGACATGACAAGGCGGCCGAAGGCGATGGAACTGTCGAGGTCCTTGCCCTGGTTGACCAGCAGCACCAGGTCCCAGCATCCTGATGCCTTGGTTATGGCGACCGAAGGCAGCTCCCGGGAGCTGATGTCGATCGACCGCTCCAGCCCCGCGTCTATCACCGCCGCCGCGGCAGTGGTCCCGCCTACCGCGGCCTCGACCCGGCCCATTCCAGAAGCGATGCTGATCACTTCGGAGGCCAGCCCGGTGTCGACCGCCTCCGGACCGTGCACGATGACCTTTATGCGCCTGCAATTAGCCATCGACCGCCAATCTCAGGCGGGATATGTAAATCTAGCGAGTCAGCTCAGCTCTTCCTCGACCTCTTTCCGTCCCTCTTCCATCTCCTCGCTCTGCTCGGGGTCCATCAGCAGTAGCAAGGTCTGGAACTCGCCCACGTGTGTCTTCTCCTCCTTGGCCACGTCCATTAGTATGTGGCGTATCTTGTGGTCCTTGGTCATGGCCGCCAACTGCTCGTACAGGTTGATGGCGTCGAACTCGGCGATTACCGCCGCTCTCAGGATCTCGCGGTCCAGGTGGTCGGCCTTCACGTTCTCCAGGTCTATAGGTATCTTGGACAGCATGGTATCTTGACGCTAACATGGACTTGAAGGCACATAAGGATGGTGGAAGTCACTGCACGGCATGGGAATGCGGCCTAGCAACGAATAAATCATCAGGGGCCAATGACGGTCGAAGGTGCTTGAGAGGATGGACGGAAGCGGGCGGGCGGAAAATGATATGCCCCGGCTTCACCGGGCGGAGGAGCCGGAGGAAAAAGGGTCGGGATCGCCCCAGATGCCTGTTTCGGCCATAGTGCTGGCGGCCGTGGGGGGCATGCTCCTCTTCATGGGACTGTTCTTTTTGCTGATCGCCGGAATGAGCCTGAGCGGGTTCATGGTCCCGGCCATCGTGGTCATCGCCATAGCCAGCCTTATGATGCTGTCCGCGTGGAGCATTTGGAGGAAGAGCAGGGAACGCCATGAGGAGATGCGATCGCGGGAGAAGGAGAGACTGCTCTGCGATTATTGCGGGGGAATGAACGCCGAGGGCGATCTGCAATGCCGTTTCTGCGGCGCCCCCCTTCGCTGAGGGTTCAAATGCCCAGGTACCCACTGTAAGTGGCCTTCTTGCATATCGGAAGCTTCCCCTTGAGGCATTTATCCAGTATGTCCGAGACCTTTCCTTCGCACCCGGCGTGCACCTTCACCCCGGCGGCCTCAAGCTGTTTGAACGCCTTCGGGCCGATGGTCCCGGTGATGACTATGTCCACATCCTGCTTGGCCAGTTCCGCGGCCGCCTTGATGCCGGACTCGCTTCCGGCCTTCTTTATCAGGTTCTCCATCACCAAGTGGTTTTCCGGGCTGCCCTCGAAGATTATGAAGAATGAGCTCCTTGCCATGGGGGCGATCTTTCCGTCCAGGTCATCGCCCGTGGACGTCACCGCCATCCGGCATGGCCTTTCTTCGTGATGGGATGATCTCTTGTTGGTCGCCATTTTCTAACACCTGATGGGATGTGCTCTTGCGAAGATAATAGACTTTCGAACCGCCCTTCAACTCCTTCGTTCGTTCTCCTCCTTCCCGTGACCCGCCGCGTACCTGCCCGCGCATGGTAAAGATTAATATTGACCAGGAAATCCGGAGAGCGGGGAAGTCGCATGGAGGATGGTAATGAGGTCGTCATTGACGTGAAGGGGCTGGTGAGGAAGTACCACAGTTCCACGGGCATCCTTCACCAGAAGAGGAGGGAGACCGTGGCCGTGGACAACATAGACTTCCAGGTCCGGCGCGGCGAGCTCTTCGGCCTATTGGGCCCCAACGGTGCCGGAAAAACCACCACCATCAAGGTCCTGACCACCCTGTTACTGCCCACCACCGGGAACGTCAGTATTCTGGGGTACGACGTTGTCAAGCAGTCCATGGAGGTCCGCAAGCGCATAGGGTTGATCCTGGGCGGGGAGCGTGGGCTGTACTACCGGGTCACCGCCAGACAGAACCTGCGCTACTTCGCCGACATATACGGGGTTCCCATCTCGGTGAGGGACAGGCGCATCGAGGAGGTGCTGGATAAGGTCAACCTGCTGGACAAGGCGGACACCCGGGTGGAGGATTACTCGCGCGGCATGAAGCAGAGGCTGCACATAGCCAAGGGCATCATACACGACCCCGAGCTGATATTCATGGACGAGCTGACCATAGGTCTCGACCCGGAAGCGGCCAGGGACGCCAGGGATATGACGAAGGAACTGGTGGCGGATGGCAAGACCATTCTGCTCACCACCCATTACATGTACGAGGCGGACGAGCTGTGCGATCGCATCGGGGTCATAACCCGCGGAAAGATAGTCGCCTTGGACACCCCCAAGGGATTGAAGTCCCTGGTCAAGGACACCTCGGTCATCGAGGTGGAGGGTTTCGGTGTGACCGAAAGGGACCTGGAATCGCTGAGGGCTTTGGACGGCGTTCGTACCGTCGCCGCAAGCATGTGCGAGGACAAGCAGACCTTGCGCGTGCAGGTAGGAGACCCCGTTTCCCTGCTGCCAAAGGTCACGCACCTTCTGGAGGACCGCAATGTCATAGGTATGAAGGTCAAGGAGCCGACATTGGAGGATGCCTATCTGTGGCTGGTGAGGGAAGATGCCTAGGCTTCGGGCGACCGTTTCCTCGTTCCGGCACCAGGCCGCTATGTTCTGGGCCGAGCCCCAGTGGATCATTCCGAACGTCATTGCCCCTTTCGTGCTGGCCATGGTCGTTCTGATGATATACCGGGAGCCGAGCCCGGAAGCGGTGCTCTATGCCGTGCTGGGAGGGGGCATGATGGGCATGTGGGGTAACACCCTGTACGCATCGGGGTTCTCCATCCAGTCCGACAGGTGGTGGGGAACGGTGGACGCCATATTCGCGGCGCCCAGCCCTCTGATATGGATAATCGGCGGCCGCACCATCTGGAATGCCTTCGTGGGCATCGTGAACGGACTGTTCGTGCTCGTGGCGGCCATGATCATATTCCAGACCCCGTTGGAGATCGCCGACTTTCCGCTATTCATACTGGCCTTCGTTCTCACGCTGCTTTCGCTTGCCGCACTGGGCATGCTGTTCAGCGCCGCTTTCGTTCTGACCCGTTCAGCGCAGGTTCTCACCAATGGGCTGGAGTTCCCCATTTACGTGGGAACGGGCAGCATGTTCCCGATATTCCTTTTGCCCTACTGGACGCACCCGCTGTCGTACAGCCTGGCACCGACATGGGGCATAGACGCCATCAGGTACGCCGCCCTTTCGGATTACGCCCAGGGCTTCTCCGCCGGGTACTGGGGAGACCTTCTGTACATGATGATACTGGCCGTGTTCTATCTTACCGTCTCCATCTGGCTGTACAAGGCCGTGGACCACCGGGCGCGCAAGACCGCCAATCTGATGAGGTACTGACATGTCCGAGAACGTGAACGATCCCTTGCGCGTCTTCTGGAGCTCCGCGGTCCTGGCGAAGCGGGCGCTCTTCGCCTGGCTGAACCCGGCCATGTGGATCATGCAGCTGTTCGGCATGTCCCTGTTCCAGATCGCCTTCTTCGTTTACGTCGCCAAGTTCGTAAACAACTCCGAGGTGACCATGGAGTACGTGGCCATAGGGAACGCTCTGCAATCCCTGGCCTACGTGAGCGTGTTCGCGGTGTGCAACATCACCGGGGAGGAGAAGAACCAGGGGACGATCGAGAACCTGCTGGTGTCCCCGGCCAATCGATTCTCCGTTTTCGTGGGGAGGGCCATGTTCCAGATCGTGAACGGGTTGGCTACGGTGACGATAGCGTTCATGTACGCCGCCCTGATCTTCAACGTTGACTTCTCCCAGGCCAATTACCTCGGCCTCGCCTCGGTCATCCTGGTGACCACCTTCGCCATGACCGGCTTCGGACTGATGCTGAGCTCGCTGGGATTGTTCCTGAGAACGTCGATGATAATCGCCAACATATTCCTGTTCATAGGGCTGCTTCTCTGCGGGGTGAACTTTCCGGTGTCCTATCTGCCAACTTACCTGCAGCCGCTCTCCTACGCCATACCGATGACCTACGGCACCGAGGCGGCCAGGATGGCGGTGGAGGGCGCCTCGCTCGGCGAGCTTTCCGGCCTGCTGGGGGCCGAAGCGCTGGTCGGGTTCACCGTGATGATCGCCGGCTACCTGATGTTCCGCTGGTTCGAGCACCTGGCCAGGAGCAAGGGTACCTTGGACAGGTTCTGAGCATGGACATCATCGGACCCCGGCCGCTGCCTTGACATTTTCATGCGCGGCCCGGTTCTAAAAAGGCCGGACTTGGTCCTCTCCCAAGCCCTGCCCGGGCATTCTCGTGTTGCCACCTCCTAAATACCGGAGATCGTCGGACTTGCCGGAAAGGATATCCGGGACAGGGTGGCAAGGACGAGGGACACGGGGACGATAGGAGCTGATAGAGAACGCCGATCGCCGCGAGGATCGGTTTATACCATGTCAATAGTATGTTTTTCCTATCCTTACTAAACGGATCTGATGAAGGTGATAGCGTGAACGGAAAGGAAAGGATGTTGGAGACCATGGCCTTGGGAGACCTCGACAGGCATCCGGTGTGCCCGCCCTACCAGGGTTATTGGGCTTTAAGGTTGGCGGGGATCGGCGTCGTTGAATCCATAAAGCATCCGGACAGGGCGGCCAGGGCGCAGGTGGCCGCGGCCAGGGAATGCGGCTTCGACGGTTATGAGATGGCCTGGGACCTGTTCGCCCCGGTGCAGGCGCTGGGCTGCGAGATAAAGTTCCTGGATTCGGGAACGGTGTCTACGGTGAGCACGATCGTGGACTCCCCGGAGGACGTGGATAGGATACGCCTCCCTGACCTGAGAAGGGACGCCCGCCTGCAGAGCTCCCTTGAATCGGTCAGATTGATCATGGAGATGGACGGCGCGAACAGCTTCCTGCATGCCACCATGAGCGCCCCCTTCACCTTGGTTGGGGAACTGAGGGGATTGGAGAACCTGTTGCTGGATTCCCTGAGCGACGAAGACCTGGTGACCAGTATGCTCGAGGCGGCTACGGATTGCGTTTTGGGTTATTCCCGGGAATATCTGGACATGACGCCAGACATGGTCTCCTTCACCGACCCCACCGCCTCTGGGGCCCTCATATCTCTGGAGAACTTCAGGAAGTACTCCCTTCCTTATGTCAAGCGCTGCTCGGACGAGGTGCGTTCATGGGGGGCCAAGAGCATGGTGCGGGTGTATGGGGATGATCGCCTGGAGGACACCGATTCCATTGGCGCCGATATTTACTCGATGGACACCGCGGTCAGCGTGAGAGATGCCTGCAGGATAGTCCGGGGCGCCCTCCTGGGGAACGTGGACCCTATCCGCTTCATCTACTCCGGAAGGGACTCGGATGTGCGCGGGGAAGTGGATCGGATATTGTCCTCGGCCAGGGAGAGAGGTTTCATCCTGGGGGCGGGCGGGGACATACCACCAGGATCCCCATTGGCCAACGTGAAGGCCCTCCTTAGGTGAAGTTTGAGGACCGGGGGAACAATAATATAACCTCCCTGCTCCGTTGATTCGTCCGTGTACGGAAGGACTTTGGAACGGGAGGATATCGTGCTTTTGCAGGTCATATTGCGCGATTCGCGAGCCACCGCGGAGCAGATCGCCGAGGTGACGGGGCTGCGCAAGCAGGACGTTCCTATCATGATATCCAGGATGCGCGAGGCCGGGGTCATCGGGGACCTGACCGCCAAGCCCAGCCTTTATTCCCTGAACGCGCGCAGCGTGCTGGTGTTCGGAAAGAGCCGGCTAGGTTCTCTGCGCGCCCTGCAACGGGCCCTGGAGCGCAACGAGAACGTGGGCTGGATGGCCATGGCCAGTGGCGGGCTGGTTTATTTCGCACTGCATCTGAAAGGGGACGCCGACACCGACGTTGAGGTTCGAAAGGCCGCATCGGAAACGATGATGGTGCAGCCCATGGCCCTTACCAGGGACCTCTTCGACCACGGCCTGGGGAGACATGTGTTCACCCCGGACGACATGCGCATATTGAGCTCGCTGTACCGCGACAGCAACAAGGACCTGGGACAGGTGGCCAAGGAGACCGGGGTCGGCACAAGGAAGGTGCGGGAGCGCTTCGACATCATGGCCATGCGGGGGGCCCTGGACTTTTCGGTGGACTTCTTCCCGGACCATTGCGAAAACCTGCTGACCATGCTGCGCCTGGAGGTGGTGGAGACCGGGGGACTGGAGGAGAAGGTGGCCTGGCTGATGGAGGTGAACGCCCCGTATCTCATGTACTTCAACACCTTCGCGGAGGACAAGCGCACCCTGATGAGCATGGCCATACCGGAGAGCATGGACGGCCTGCGGGCAATTCTCCGCAACTTCGAGGATTCGGGCGCGTTCGGACAGGTGCAGGCGGACCTGCTGATCGGTTCGACGATACGGGACACCTGGAGGGACCGTTCGCTTCGCGGATTGGATATCATCGGTGGCTCCCTCGGACCTGTTTGATGCGATCGGGAAGCTGGCATCTCTAAATATCGGGTGGTGCATCGTCCGATGTCACATGAACGGAGCATGCCCGCACAAGCCCCGGTCGAGGGCGGTACGCTGGTCCCTGCTGTTCGCGGGCACCCTCAGCCTGGGACTGGGTCTTTTCGGCATCTTCGTGCCGGTGCTGCCGACCACGCCCCTTTTGCTATTGGCGGCTGCGTGCTACGCCCGCAGCTCTCAACGTTTTTACTGCTGGCTCATCAACAACCGTCTTTTCGGCGCGTACATCCGCAGTTACCGGGAGGGCAGGGGGCTGCCCTTGAAGGTGCGGGCGTTCACCATCATCATGCTGTGGACGACCATCGGTCTGACCATAATGGTCTTCATCGATGAGCACTGGCTGAGGGGACTTCTCCTGGTGATCGCCTTGGCGGTCACCGTTCACGTGGCTTCCTTGAAGCCTAAGGACCGGCGTGACCTGGGGCGCGAATAAATATGTCCTAGCAAGGGATTGGGGGATGGAAATGAAGC
This sequence comes from Methanobacteriota archaeon, assembly GCA_012729095.1. GTDB lineage: Archaea > Thermoplasmatota > Thermoplasmata > Methanomassiliicoccales > UBA472 > UBA472. The sequence continues at coordinate 95,675 of JAAYDU010000008.1, forward strand.
GCATAGGCTGGTTCACCACCGGGAGGGGACCCGGTTCGCTTGGTCTGTTCAGCACCGTGAGGTCCCAGATCAGAAGCGGGGAGATAGACGCCAAGCTCTCCTTCGTGTTCATGAACCGGGAGGTCAAGGGCAATCCGAACCGGGGAAAGCTCATCGCCATGGCCGAGGAGGACGGCATACCGGTCATAATACTGCCTTCGGACGGTTTCCGGAACGACCTGAAGGGAAAGGACCTGGAGGCATGGCGTTCAGCCTACGGAAAGGCAATGCGGGATAGGATATCGGAGCACACTATGGACTTCGGCGTATTGGCAGGGTACATGCTAATCCTCGATCCCGAGACCTGTCTGAAGTATGACATAATCAACCTGCATCCGGCACTGCCTAGCACCTATCAAGGGACGTGGGAGGAGATCGTACGCCGGGTGGCGGAGAGCGACGATATGACGTACGGCTCGATGGTGCATGTCTGCACGCCCGAGCTGGACAGGGGTACGACCGTGGCCTACGATGAGTTCGGAATCGACGATCTCAGGGCCAAGTGCGAATCGAAGGAGGACCTGGCCTCTGCCCTTCGGGAAAGGCAGCGCAGCCGGGAGGTGCCGCTGTTGATGGAGACCATCAAGATGCTTACGGAAGGACGGGTGGTCCTGGTCGGCGGGCGGCTGATGGACGGCCAAGGAAGGCCGGTTTCCAAGGCGCCCAACCTCGCCCCGTCCATCGACCGGACCTTGGAAAGGTGACGCAGGGGGCGCCCATCGCCCATCTGCAGGAGAGGGGGAGGTTGGCGTTCCACACTTGATGTGATTGTCGCGCTTGAGCCTTTGTTCTATTTTTTTCGAAATTGTTTATATGGCCAAGAGGACGTTTCCCGTGGCATCGATAAGAGCGTGGGAAAATGACTTCCAAGGTCCGATATCACATGTTCCCTTGCGACAACAGGTCGAACATCGAAGTGCGAATGACGGATGATGGGTATTTTGAGGTAAAGGCGACCAGCACCTGCCCCAAGGCCGAGAGGTTCCTGAACGGCCTGAGCCCGCTTTCCATGACCGACCTTACGGACAAGGCGGAGAGCAGGGTGTTCCAAGAGTTCGTCAGGTCGGACATGAGCGCCAACTGTTTAGCGCCGTCCGCTGTGCTCACGGCAGCCTGGGTGGAGGCGGGGATGATCGCCCGTTCCAATACCAAAAAAGGCGTTCCGCTCAGCATCGAGTTCGTCAACGACTAGGCGGTCCTCGAACGCGATCGAGGACGACGGGGGGACAGGTCGTGCATCGGGACGCTTTAGACCGGTGATCCGCTCCTGAACGGGGCGATGGGAGCTTGCGAGCATAGCACGGCTTTACAATGGTCGCCTCCGATGTGCTCGCTATCGCGGCATGGAAAAGCCAATATGTTCAATGCCTGTTGCCCCGCCATGGACAAGGGGGCCGTGCTGCTCGTGTTGGTCGCGGGCACCATGTTCGGCCTCTGCGTTCCTTTCTCCAAGGCATTGATCGGCGGGTTCGACCCCATAATGATGGCGGGCCTGCTCTACGCCGGGGCGACACTGGGCACCGGAACTTGGTTCCTCCTTAGACGTGGGACCTCAGTGAGGCCGGTCCCGGCCAGGATGGAACGCTCGGACGTCCTGTACCTGATGGGCAGCACCGTCTTCGGGGCCATAGCCGCCCCCATCCTGCTCATGGTGGGCTTGAAATGGACCGCGGGATCGGATGCCTCCCTGCTGTTGAACCTTGAAGGCGTGGCGACGGCGGTCATCGCGGTGATGTTCTTTCGCGACCGGGGCGGGCACCGTTTGTGGCTGGCCCTGGCGGCCATGACCGTGGCCAGCACCATTCTGTCGTATGAACCGGGAGGCGGGTTCGGCGGGAACGGGGCGGCGCTTATCGTCATCTCCATGGTGTGCTGGGGCATTGACAACAACTTCATGCAGAAGGTATCGCACCTCGACCCCGTCAAACTGTCCACGATAAGGAGCGGCATAGCGGCGGCCTTCTCGCTTTCGCTCGCACTGGTGCTCTACGGAGGAATGGAGCTGACCGTTACCATATCGTACGTCATGCTCATAGGGGCCATCAGCTACGGTCTGAGCAATGTGCTGTTCTTCCTAGGGCTCAGGCACCTGGGCTCGAGCAGGACCAGCACCTTCTTTTCTGTGGGCCCGTACGCCGCGGCCATGGCCGCCATACCGTTGCTGGGGGAGGCGGTGACTGTGCAGCTGGTCGTTGCCGGGGCATTGATGGCCGCGGGAACGTTGCTTCTGACCAGGGAAAGGGCGGACAGCGATTGATCCGGAAGCTCGAACCACCCATTGGAGCTTGGCGCTGTGTAATCGATGAAATAAGGTCGGTCGTGCCGTAGGAAGTATGGATCGCTAAGAGCAACGGAATGAGAAAATGGTGCTCCCGTCGGGGAATTCATCAATAATAGCCAGGTAACCAATCTTTCGAATCAATTCCACGCTTTTTCGTCATAATTGAATTCTGGGACAGCATTGTTCGCAGCTCCTCGACCGACGATATTC
>JAAYDU010000009.1 GCA_012729095.1 Methanobacteriota archaeon
GAAGGAGAGATGATAAAATGGCAGAGACTATCGAAGTGTTAGTGGATGGCGGCAAGGCCACCCCCGGCCCGCCGCTGGGACCCGCCTTGGGCCCGACGGGCATAAACGTCGTTCAGGTCGTAGGCGCTATCAACGAGAAGACCAGGGGATTCGTAGGCATGAAGGTCCCGGTGAAGGTCATAATCGACCAGAAGACCAAGACCTTCGAGATAAAGGTCGGCACGCCGCCCACCTCCGCCCTGCTGTTCAAGGAGCTGGGAATAGAGAAGGGCGCGGGGGCCCCCAAGTCCGGGAAGGCCGGCAACATCACCATAGAGCAGGCCAAGAAGATCGTCGACATGAAACAGGACTCCCTGACCGGCGCTGACATGAAGGCCCAGGTCCTAGAGGTCCTAGGCACCTGCGCCTCCTGCGGCATAACCGTGGAGGGCAAGGAGGCCAAGGACATGCAGGCGGAGATCAAGGCCGGCAAGTGGGACGACCAGCTGAAAGCCTGAAACCCCTTCCAAATCAAACATTTTTTTCTTACTTTTACGATATCTTTATAAACGGCAGGGTGATTAGGGGGCCTTACCAAACTGTAGGAGAGCATCAATGGCTCGTTGGAACTACAGGAGGGATCGAATTGGCAGAAAAAGCAACCGTTACGGCCGTTAAGAAAGCCTTGGAGCACTCTCCAAAGCGCAATTTTAAACAAACGGTCGACCTGTCCATCAACCTGAAGGATGTGGACCTGTCCATACCCAAGAACAGGATACAGGAGGACATCATTCTGCCTCACGGTAGGGGAAAGCCAGTCAAGGTCTGTGTCTTCGGTAGCGGAGAGATGCTGCTCAAGGCCAAGGACGTGGCCGACAGGGTCGTGTCCGTGGAGGAACTTAGCACCATCGCCGACGACAAGAAGCAGGCCAAGAAGATGGCAAACGATTTCGAGTATTTCATCGCGGAGGCCCCGCTGATGCCCACGATCGGTAAGAGACTGGGTATCGTGCTGGGTCCTCGCGGTAAGATGCCGAAGCCGATCCCCCCGGGAGCGGACCCCACGTCCATGATAGACAACCTTCGCAAGTCGGTGTCCATCAGGACCAGGGACAAGATGACCTTCCACACCGCCGTCGGGACCACGGACATGACGCCAGAGGACATAGCCGACAACATAGAGCTCATCGTCAAGAGAGTGGGGATGAAGCTCGAAAAGGGCACCATGAACATCAGGTCCGCTTTCGTGAAGACCACCATGGGACCCTCCGAGAAGGTGATTTGAGGAGGTTCCAAGCATGGCACATGTAGCGAAGTGGAAAAAGGAAAGGGTGCAGGAGCTTGTGGACATGATGGTCCACAGCCATGTCGTGGGCATTGTCGATCTGCACGGCATTCCCGCTGCCCAGATGATCTCCATGCGCGCCGTGCTGCGCGGTAAGGCCGACGTGAACATGACCAGGAACACATTGATGGACCTGGCCATCACCGAGGCCGCCAAGCAGAGGCCGGGCCTGGAGCAGCTGAAGCAGCTAGTTGACGGACAGTGCGCGATCGTCACCACGGACGAGAACCCGTTCAAGCTATTCCGCCAGATGGAGGCCACCAAGACCCCGGCCCCGGCAAAGTCCGGAGACATAGCGCCGGAGGACATCGCGGTCAAGGCGGGGGACACCCCGTTCAAGCCGGGCCCCATCATCGGAGAGCTGCAGAAAGCTGGCATCCCCGCCGCCATCGAGGGTGGGAAGATCATCATCAAGAAGGACAAGGTCCTCGTCCCCAAGGGCGAGCCCGTGCCCGATGAGGTCGCCAAGGTGCTGGCCAAGCTGGAGATCCTGCCCATGATCGTGGGCATGGACCTCCGCGCCGCCTTCGAGGACGGCGTGCTGTACGGGAAGGACGTCCTGAACATACCGGCGGGCCACTACACCAACATGTTGGGACTGGCCGCCAGGAATGCCCTTGGCTTGAGCTTGTCTATAGCTTATGTCACGCCTCAGACTGTCACGCCCTTGCTATCCAAGGCCTATCGCGAAGCGATGGCCCTGAGCGTGGCTGGCGCGTTCCCGACCAAGGAGAGCATAGCTGCCATCCTTGCGAAGGCTGACGCGCAGATGATGACCTTGGCCTCGATCACCGGTCTGGAAGATGACCGTATAAAGAACAGGATGGCTGCGGCCCCCGCAGCCAGCCCGGTGAACGAGCCCAAGGCCGCTGAGGCCGAGAAAGAAGATGAGGAGGAGCAGGTCAGCGAGGAGGAAGCCGCTGCTGGCCTGAGCTCGCTCTTCGATTGAGGAGGTAAGGAAATGGAATACATATACAGCGCTTTGGTCCTTCACGCCGCTGGAAAGCAGGTGTCCGAGGACGCGGTTGCCGCTATCTTGAAGAGCGCCGGTGTCGAGCCGGATGCATCCAGGATAAAGGCCCTGACCGCTTCCCTGGAAGGTGTGAACATCGATGAGGCTATCGCCTCCGCGATGGTCGCTGCCGCACCTGCCGCCGCTGCCGCCCCGGCCCCCGCCGCCGCGGAAGCCCCGGCCAAGGAAGAGCCCAAGGAAGAGGAAGCTGTTTCCGAGGAAGAGGCCGCCGCTGGTCTCTCCGCTCTGTTCGGCTAAAAAGGCCAGAAAAGGGCCGGTCCCCAGTTACCGAGCCTTCTCAGGTCTTTGAAACCATTTAACCTTTCCATATTTTTCCGTGATTGCGCCAGTCTTGCCTTTCAATCAGAACAATTATCAGTCCGCCGGCCTTCTAGATGCCGATGAAGCTAGGAGACATCTACCGGTTCGCCGTTCAATTGGCCAAGGAGAACGACCCCCGAACCGCGGAGGAGCTGGAGGACGACCTTCGCCGCACCGAGGAGCGCTATCGGAAGCTGGACGATGGGGAGAAGGAGCTGTTCGACGCCGATGCCCTCTGGAACCCCTATGCCGACTCCCGCCTGGTGCACGGGAACCCCGACACGGATGTGGGTGGCGTGCTGTGGGGCATCGATATAGGCACCGGCGAGATGCTGCTTGCCGACCGCCTGCGGGAGAGAGGAAGGAGAGTGGACGCGGTGTTCGGCCATCATCCCCTGGGCCGGGCCCGGCCCAAGTTCGGGGATGTCCTGCATCTCCAGGAATACATGTTCGCCCAGATGGGAATGCCAATAACCTGGGCCGAGGACATCCTAGCACCGCGCATCAAGGAGGTGCATCGCAGCAGCGCCCCCTCCAACTACGACCAGGCGGTGGATGCCGCTCGATTGCTGGACCTGCCGCTGATGTGCCTGCACTCTGTGACCGACAACCTGGTGGACCGTTACCTCAACGAGCTGATGGAGGAGAGGGGGCCCAAGCGGGTGGACGACCTCATATCCGTGCTAATGGAGCTTCCTGAGTTCCGGCACGCCGCCGCCAATAATAACCCCCCGGAGGTGTATGTGGGGGACAGGAAGCGCCGGACAGGGAAGATCGCCCTGAAGATGACCGGGGGGACCGCAGGGCCCAAGGAGATGTACGAGGGGCTGGCCGACGCGGGCGTGGGCACCATAGTGTTCATGCACCTGCCGGAATCACACCTCGAGGAGGCCAGGAAGCATCACATGAACGTGGTGGTGTCCGGGCACATGGCCACCGATTCCCTGGGCATCAACCTGCTGGCCGACCGGTTGGAGGACCGTGGGCTGCAGGTGATCCCCTGCTCGGGGCTCATACGAGCCAGAAGGTAGGAAAATGAGGAATCCACGCCTGTTCAAGGACCAATCAAAGCTCTCGTTCGACTACGTGCCCGACAAGCTCTGCCATCGCGAGGAGCAGCTGGGCCGCCTGGAGATGCTCTTCCGCCCGGTGCTGGAGGGCAGCATGTCCCAGACGGCCTTCCTGATAGGCAGCGTGGGTACGGGGAAGACCGCCACCTCCAAGCGCTTCTGCCTGGACCTCGTCACCGCCGCCCGGGAAAGGGGGCGCTCCATGGACTTCATAATCGTCAACTGCCGGCAGCGTTCCACCGAGGTGGCCGTTCTGCGGCGGATCGTGATGCACTTTGACGAGAACTTTCCTGACCGGGGGTTCTCCACGGAGGAGATGCTGCGCTCGATACGCAGGCACCTGGAGAAGCGGAAGATGCACCTGGTGGTGGTCCTTGACGAGGCGGACGTGCTGCTGGTCAAGGGAGCTGGCGATCTGGTGTATCAGCTCACCCGCTTCGACGAGGAGGTGGTCGGAGGGCGGCCGTCAATGTCGGTGATCATGATATCGCAGAAGAACGTGCTGGATATGCTGGACGCGGCCTCGTCATCGACCTTCCGGAGGGCCAACGCCATACGCTTCGACAGGTACGGAGCGCGGGACCTGGCCGACATATTGCGGACGCGCACAGACCTGGCCTTCTTCCCCAGGGCGGTGAGGCAGGACTCCTTGGACCTCATGGCCGACATAGCCGGTGAGTTCGGTGACGCCCGGTTCGCCATCGAACTGCTGGACAAGGCGGGGATGCTGGCCGAGGAGGAGGGGTCCGAGCATCTGTCCCCCGAGCATGTGCGCGGGGCGAAGGCCCTAACCTACTCGGTGGTCACCGAGAGCAAGATCGAGGACCTTGACAAGCAGCACAAGATGGTGCTATTGGCCGTGGCCCGGTCCATCAAGGACCAGGCGTACGTGAGGACGCCCGAGGCGGAATCGGCGTACCGGCGGGTGGCCGAGGAGTACGGGGAGAAGCCTCGCGGGCATACCATGTTCTGGTCGTACCTGCAGGACCTTAGCAACCAGGGGCTGGTCGGAACCAGGGTGGCCAACGAGGAGACTGGCGGACGCACCACGTACATATCGCTCCCGGACGTTCCGGCCAAGGTTGTGCGCCAGCGCTTGGAGGAGAGCCTGGGGGCCTAAAGGAAAGCTATTGATAATGCGGCCGCCATTTGACGAGCGAGCGTATGAAGAGAACACCGCTTTACCAAGAGCACCTGGCCGCCGGGGCCAGGATGGTTGGGTTCGCTGGCTGGGAAATGCCCATCCAGTACTCCGGGATCATTGACGAACACTTTCAGGTGCGGAAGCAGTGCGGGGTTTTCGACGTCTCGCACATGGGCGACCTGCTGATCAGGGGACCGCAGGCGGCAGCTCAGCTGGACTGGCTCCTGACCAACCCGATAAGCAAGGCACCGGTGGGCAAGGCGGTGTACGGGCATCTGCTGGATGTGGACGGGCAGATAATCGACGATGTCATCACCTACCACATCTCGGATGGGCAGTACCTAATGGTGCCCAACGCCTCCAACGTGGACCGGGTGCGGGAATGGGTGACGGGCAATACCAAAGGATTGGAGGTGCTGGACCTCTCCACCCGCCTGGTCTGCCTGGCCGTCCAGGGACCTTTGGCCGAGGAGGTCATGCAGGGCATGGTCTCCACCGACCTCTCCACGCTGAAGCGCTTCCGGGGCCGCTTCGCCTTCCTTTCAGGGGGAAGCTCCCAATTCCTTCCTGACCTGTTCGTCAACGAGGGGGAGGGAGTGGGCTGCTACATAGCCCGGACGGGATACACCGGCGAGGACGGCTTCGAGGTGCTGGTCGAGGACAGGGACGCCGCATGGCTTTGGAACAGGTTGCTGGGAACCGGCAAGGTCAGGCCTGTCGGGCTGGGTGCCAGGGACACCCTGCGCCTGGAGATGGGGTACCTGCTCTCGGGCACGGACTTCGACGGGAGCCAGACATCCCTGCAGACCGGCCCGTCCTGGGTGGTAAAGATGGACCACCCGTTCATAGGCAGGGACGTCCTAATCCTGCAGAGGGACCGCAAGTACGACGTGCTGGTGGCGATCAAGCTGGGGGGTAAGGGCGTGCCCAGGCACGGTTATGCCATCGCGCGGGCGGGGAAGGAGGTGGGGAAGGTCACCAGCGGCAACATGTCCCCCTGCCTCAAGGAGGGAGTGGCCCTGGGCTACGTGCCGCAGAGGATCTCCGCGGTCGGTACCGAGCTCGCCGTGATGATACGCGGCGAGGCCGTGCCGGCCAGGATAGTGGAGCTGCCGTTCTATAGAAAGTGATGGTATGACCCGAGAACTGGTCCGCAACCTGATCGAGCTGCTGGGCGTCCGCAGCGACACCATAGAGGGCAAGAAGGCCCTGCTGGAGCTGGTGCGGGCGAGATCGGAGGATCTGGGGCTGGACATAGCGATCGGCGGGAACCGGGACAGCCCGGCCATGCTGGCCTCGAACGGCATCGGCGGCATCGCCTTCGCCGCCCACCTTGACACGGTGCCCGCCGGGGACGGCTGGACCAGGGAGGACGGGGAGGTGGAGGCCGGCCGGGTGTACGGGCTGGGATCGGCGGACATGAAGGGAGGCGTGGCCGCCATGATGGCTGCCGCCAGCGTTCTGAAGGAGGAGGGCGTGCCGTTCAGCCTGCTCGTCACCACCGACGAGGAGGAGCTGATGACAGGGGCGGAGTACCTGGCCAAGAGGCCGGAGGTGGGACGGGCCAGCGCGGTGCTGGTGGGGGAACCCACCGACCTGCGGGTGGCCTGGAAGGAAAAGGGCATATCCCGCCTGACGCTCACCGCGCATGGCGTGGCCGCCCACGCCAGCATGCCATGGAACGGGGACAACGCGATAATGAGGATGACCGCCCTCCTGGACCGTTTGGGCCCGCTGCTGAAGGTCCCCGAGGGGCCGACCGACGAGCTGACGCTGGTGGTTTCAACGATAAAGGGGGGCACGCGCAACAACATCGTGCCTGACCGCTGCGACGCCCAGCTGAACGCCCGCTTTCCCTATCCCTTGAAGGCGAAGGAGGTCAGGGAGATGATCATGCGCACCCTGGAAGGGGAGTCCTACGACATCATGATGCAGTACGAGCTTCCGGCCTTCGAGACTTCGCCAGACACGCCGCTGATAAGGGAGCTGCTGGACGCCGGGGCCGGGGGGATCTTCGCCGTGCCCTACGCCACGGAGGCGGCCATATACTCGGCGGCGAACCGGATGGTGGCGGTGTGCGGCCCGGGAAGCCCGAACATGGCCCACGCCAAGGACGAGTACGTGGAGCGGTGGCAGCTGGAGAAGGCGTTCCAACTCTACTGCGACATGGGCAGGCGCCTTCAGGGATAGACCCTGGCCACCGTGCGCGGGTAGGGTATGGCGTCCCGGATATGCTCCAGGTTGCATACCCATTTCGCTATGCGCTCCACCCCAAGACCGAAACCGGAGTGCGGGACTGAGCCGAAACGCCTCAGGTCCAGGTACCAACGGTATGGTTCTTCCGGGATCCCGGCCGTCTCCAGCCTCTGCAGCAGCTTGTTCAGGTCGGTCTCCCTCTCGCTTCCGCCGATCACCTCTCCGAAACCGGAAGGCGCGAGCAGGTCGGCGCAGCTGTAGGTGCGCGGGTCGTCGGGGTCCTCCTTCATGTAGAAGGCCTTGCACTCCTTCGGGAAGTTCGTGACGAAGACCGGGGCGACCTCTTCCTCGGTGATCGCCCTTTCCTCCACGGCACCCAGGTCCGAACCGAACTCGATGTCGAAGCCCTTGTCCCTGAGCATGTCGATCATGTCGGAGTAGCGCAGGCGCTTGAACGGCGGAACGACCTTTTTCAGCGGCTCGATGTCCCGCTTGAGGATCTCCAGCTCGTCCCGGCGCTCCTTGAGGACCTTGGCCACCATGGCGGAGACCAGCCCCTCCTGGGTCCGCATGTTCCCTTCGTTGTCCGCCCAGGCTTCCTCCAGTTCCATGTGCCAGTACTCGGTGAGGTGCCGTGAGGTGCGTGACTTCTCGGCCCGGAAGGAGGGCGTGATGGAGTACACCTTCTCAAGGGAGAATATCAAAGACTCCAGGTACATCTGGGCGCTCTGGCTGAGATACGCCTCCCTGTCGAAGTACTTCAGCTTGAAGAGGGTGACCCCGCCCTCGCAGGCGTTCTGGGTGAATATCGGCGGGGTGACCTCGGTGAAATCGCTCTCGGCCAGCCATTCCCTCGCGCCCGCCATCAAAGAGGCCTTGACCTTCATGACCGCGGTCTGCTCCCTCGAACGGATCCAGAGGTGGCGGTTGTCCAGCAGAAGCTCCTCGCTCTGGTACTCGGTGATCGGGAAAGGTAGCGCCGAGCCGATGATCGTGAACGAGGTCGCCCGTACCTCGTAACCGCCGGGTGCCCGCCCATCCTGGTGCATGGTTCCGGTCACCTCGACCGATGATTCGATGGAAGCGGAGACTGCCCCCTCGAACTGGGGATCGGGAAGGTTGCCCTTCTTGATGGTCACCTGCATGATGCCCGTGGAGTCCCTTACCACGGCGAAGACTATCTTCCCGCTGCTGCGGGTCCGGTATATCCAGCCCCTCAGGGCCACCTGTGCTTCGGAGACCGGGGACCTGAGAAGGGAGCTGATGCTTGTGAATGAAGACATTTGACCACTGGCCGGTTAAGAACTGCATCTATGTATTCCATTATTTCGGTCGGACGGCAAACGGATAAAGCCTGGGTGATCGATGATGATGGCGTGCGGGTTCGGAAAGCGGGGCTGTCGGACCTCCCGGACCTGATCCTGCTGGAGGGCGAGGCCTTCGGGGCGCGACGGTGGGAACAGGCCTTCATGAGGGAGATGATGTGCAGGGAGGGCGTCCAGACGTTGCTCGTGGAGGGCGGTGCCGTGTTGGCCTATGTCATGTTCTCCGTGTCCCGCCCCTTCGAGACCGTGGAGGTGCTTTCGCTTGCCGTTTCCCCCTCCTTACGCAGGAGGGGGTTGGCCAAGGACCTCATGGCCAGGGTGGAGTCCTTGGCCGCGGAGGAGGCGCGGACCGTCGCCCTCTGCGTGCGGCCGGATAACGACGGGGCGGTCAACCTTTACGTTTCCCTGGGCTATAAGGTGCTGGCCCTTTGCCCCGGCTATTACGAGGACGGGGGCGACGCCTACATGATGGTAAAGCATTTGGAGTGATGGGATGGTCAAGGTAAGGATGGCCCGGAAGGGCGACCTGCACGGATTGGGCGGGAAGGACAACACGCTGGGCGGGCCGAGCTTCTCCAGTTCCGCACTGGAGATGCTCATGCGGGAGCCCGGGTTCGATCTGCTGGTGGCCGAGGCCTCCGGCATTTTGGTACATCACGAGGGGGCGGGAGGCAGTAGCCGCGTCCTGCTGCTGACCGGAAAGGCGGCCGCTGACCTGCTCAAGGAGGCAGAGGGACTCGCCCGTAGGGCGGGAGCGGCCAAGATCGTTCTGGAGGCGGCCCCGGACGGCCCAGCCCTGACGGACCTGGAGAGCGCCGGATACAGCGAGACGGGCACCGTTCCCGACCATTTCGCAAGGGGGCGGCCGGCGCTGCTCTTTGAGAAGAGATTATAAACGATTATTTATATAATTATATTTGAATCAATAATTGACACCAGATGCCTGGATGACCCCAGTAAGGCATAAGACAACTATTATATAGGGAACCGTTCATTCGCCAAAACAGACCAATGTTCATGGATGTTGGACTGGGGTGAACGATCATGGAAGAGTCTCTTTGCAATGTTGAATTCCTCAAAGACAACAACAATTTCGTCGCGCGGGTGCAAAGCGAACTCGGGGGCCTCCGGGAATACCAGAGCAACAGCCTGGAAGAGGTCCTTGAACAGGTAATCATAGACCTGCAAGAGGAATTCGAGAACGCGATCTGATCGCTTCCGCTTTTTCACTTTACTGGGGTCCAGCACTGCCGCTCTGGCGGTTGGCCATGAGCGCTAGAGGAGGGTTTGGCGTGCAACAGATTGATAAAGATTCGGTATTGTCCTCATATTACGGTGATGAGGAGGTCACCGCCATCATAACCCTCAAGGTCGATACCAAGGACGCTGATGCCGTGTGCGAAGGCGTGTCCTTGCTGAGGCCGGCCGTGGACGTTTTCCTGGTGACGGGGGACACGGACATAGTTGTCAAGGCCAAGTTCCGTAATTACACCCAGCTCAAGAGGTTCTTGGTCGAGGACCTGTCCTCGATAGACGGGGTCAGGGACACCAAGACCCTTATGGTGGTTTCTACCTTTAAGGAGAGGGGAGAACCTAATTTCGTTATGGAGTGAGGGACCCGTCCGAACATAGCAGAAGGTGAGTGCATGGAATATGATGCGAAAACGAAGCTAAATCAGATCGTCGATGTCTTGGACCAGCTTGCGGAGGACACCTCCGTCCCCCGGAACATCCGGCGCGGGGCCACCGAATCCAAGGCCAAGCTAAACCAGGACGGGGAGGCCATGGACGTCCGGGTGGCCGGGGCCATAGGCAAGCTGGACGACCTGGCCAACGACCCCAACATCCCGATGCACGGAAGGACCGTCATATACAGGATCATTTCGGAGCTGGAGAACCTGTTGAAGGTCGTCAACAAGTGAAAAGGTTTAAACGAGAATCGGCAATCTAGTAGCCTCAGGCGGACATAGTCTAGCGGTCAGGACTGAAGCTTCCCAAGCTTCGAACCCGGGTTCGAATCCCGGTGTCCGCACCTGATATTATATTCTTCGAACGACCGTGATCGGGATGGGCATCGCACGGCCCGGTATCACAGCCTTCCCCACTTTTCCTCGTCGCCGTCCGCCTCCGCCGGCGCGGGGCCCGGAGCGGCCCCCCTGGGCTTTTGCTTCCTCCCTGGTCGGGATGTTTCCAGTATTTCGTCCTCTACCTCGAAGTCCGGCGGGCCGAGTTCCCATCCCGGGTCCTTCCTTCGCACTGGCGCGTGGGCGGGGGAAACGGGGACCGTGTCGTCGAAGTCCCAACCGGGGTCGGGACGGGGGCCGGGCGCGTTGAAGTTCGGTTGGAAGGGCTTCTCCCTCTTGCGAGGGGCGCGGCGCTTCACCGGTTTGGCGTTGATGTTGAAGGCGGGGGTGCGCGTGAGATGGTAGACGCTGTGGGACATGCTCATGACTATGATGAAGTAGACGATCAGGACGATCAGGGAGGACGCCCACCATATGGCGAACAGAGCGGCCAGGGAAAGTATGGTCACGAGGCTCAGGCTGACGAAGCCGGAGATGTAACGGCTGATGTGCCCCGGGTCCCTGGTCACCACGCCCAGGTTGTCGAAGTTCACGGTGCGCACTATGGAGTACATGTCGCTCTCCAGGGTGCTGTAGATGAAGGTGACTATGAGCCCCCCGAGCACGAAAGCCAGGATGTCGAAGGGGAATGGAAGCACCATTATGCATACCAGGTCCACGAAGTAGATCATTATCAGGACCTCCAGGCGGCGGGTCCTCTCGAACAGTTTCAGGGACGAGGGCAGGATGACCTTGCTCATGGTGCGGTTGATAAGCGAGCCGCCGTAGCTTAGGAACCTGGGGGTGAGCTTGGACAGGGAACGGGTCAACTTGCCACTGTGCTTCATAAGCGACGGGGCCAGCATGCTCATGGTGAAGCAGTAGGCGCCGGCGAATGGGTTGAGCTCCGACCCCTTGGTGATGGCGGGGGAACTGCTTCCCACGCTGGCGTACATGATGGCCTCCGAGGACCGCCCGGTCATGGCCGTACCGATGAAGGTGGCGGCCTTGGAAGTGAACCCCAGGAGATACGACACCGAGCTGAGCACCAGCAGCTCGTAGAAAAGCGTCACCGGCACCGCTATCAGCAGTATGGGGACGATCGAGTAGAGCATGCTGAGGTCTATCATCATCCCGAAGGTGATGAAGAACACCGCCACCAGGGCATCCCGGAAGGGGGTGATGCGGTCCTCGATGCGCTCGGCCAGCTTGGTCTCGGCAAATACCATGCCCAGGAAGAAAGCGCCTATTATGGCCGGAACCCCGGCCACCTCGGCCAGGGCCGCCGATAGGAACACAAGCCCCAGGGCGAAAAGCACGAAGAGCTCGTTGCTCCTTATGCTCTCGAAGTACTTCACAACGCGGGGGACCACCACGATGGCCAGGAATATGAAGAACACGTAGAATGCCAGGATGCCCACAATGAGGCGGGTCATGTTCATGCTGTCAGCGTCGGGCTTGAACATCAGACCGCCGACTATGGTCAGCAGTACCATGGACAGGAAGCTCTCCACGATGACGGTTCCAAGCAGGTACTCGGTCTCCGGGCTGGAGCTGCGCTCCATCTCCTCGAGGGCTTTGCCGGTGATGGCCACCGAGCTCATGGATATCACGCCGGCCAGGAACACCGTGTCCACGATGGGCCATCCCAGCGAGTAGCCGATCAGTATGCCCAGGAACATCCCCAGGCCGATGTCCATCATGGCCAGTATGATGGCCGGGGCCTTGGTCTTCTTGAGCTTGGAGATGGAGAAGCCCAGGCCTACGAAGAACATCAACAGGGTGAGGCCCATGCTCGATAGCATCTCGATGAAGGAGGTGTCGTGTATGAGGCCTTCGTAGCTGTATCCGAAAAGCTCCACGGAGATGTAGGGGCCGATCAGCATGCCGGCCAGGATGTAACCGAGAATCACGCTCTGCCTGGCCTTCGAGGCTACGGCTGCGCCTATGAAGGCAATCAGCATTATGATCCCGACCTCGAACATCAAACCGTCAGTTGCTATCATCTCGCCGGCCCGCGCTGATGTCACATTGTCCGCTGGAAGTACCTACCACCGATGGCATTGGACCGTCCAGATCTTGAGGGCCACGCCTGTATAGCATTGACCCTAGTGCATCCCAGCCGGTTATAGTATTACACATTATATATAATTGTCCACATCTGGCCTTCCTCTATTTCCCCAGGAACTTCAATCATCGGTTATAATTAATCATAAGGGCGTTGCCATCCGGGTCACAGATGTCTAGCAAGTTCCATGCCATGAGCGGGGAGGAGACCTTGAGCGCCCTGGGGGTCACGGAGCAGGGACTGACCTCTGAAGAGGCCGAGGAGAGGCGGGAAAGATACGGCCCCAACGAGCTGAGCGAGGGGCGGAAGATATCCCCGCTGCGGATATTCCTCGACCAGTTCAAGGACTACATGGTCATCATACTCATAATAGCCGCCCTCATCTCGGCTGGCATAGGGGTGTGGAAGGACTCGGCCGAAGAATGGCTGGACGCCGGGATAATCATGGTCATCGTCCTGGTCAACGCCGTCCTGGGGTTCGTGCAGAACTACCGGGCGGAGAAGACCATGCAGGCCCTCCGGGACATGGCCGCCCCCAAGGCCAACGTGATCCGGGACGGGGAGGAGAGCAGCGTGCCCTCCCGGGACCTGGTTCCCGGGGACATTATCCTGCTTACCACCGGGGACCGTATCTCCGCGGACGCCCGTCTGCTGGAGGCGGCCAACCTCAAGACCAATGAGGCCTCGCTCACCGGCGAATCGCTTCCGGTTGGTAAGAACGCCCTTGAGGTCCTCCCGTCCGACACGCTGCTGTCGGACCGGGAGAACATGGTGTTCTCCGGATGCACCGTGGACCACGGCCGGGGAAGGGCGGTCGTCACCTCCACCGGGATGCTGACCCAGCTGGGAAACATCGCCAGGATGGTGCAGTCGGAGGACGAGGACACACCGTTGCAGAAGAAGCTGGACCGCCTGGGGAAGCAATTGGGCATCATGGTCCTGGGGGTTTGCGTGTTCATCTTCGCGGTGGGATACCTGCGGGGAGTGGCGGCGGAGGAGATGTTCCTCACGTCCGTTAGCTTGGCAGTCGCGGCCATACCAGAGGGGCTCCCGGCCGTGGTCACCATATCACTGGCCCTGGGGCTTCAGCGCATGGCCAGACGTAAGGCGGTCATGCGAAAGTTGCCGGCCGTCGAATCTCTGGGCAGCGCCACCGTGATCTGCACGGACAAGACCGGCACCCTGACCAAGGGCGAGATGAACATACGCGAGATATTCATGGGGGACACCGTAAGCGTCTCCGGGGAAGGTTTTGAGCCCCGGGGCGAGTTCTTTATCCAGGGCGCATCGATCGACCTGGCAAGGCATAAGGACCTGATGATGCTGCTGGTGGCCGGGGCGCTCTGCAACGATTCCTCCCTGCACCAGGAAGAGGGCAAGTGGAAGGTGAGGGGGGACCCGACGGAGGGGACCCTGATCGTCACCGCCCGCAAGGCCGGTATCGAGGTGGAGGATGTCGTAAAAAATAGCCCACGCATATTCGAACTGGGTTTCGATTCCGTCAAGAAGCGCATGACCACCGTGCACGAGGTGGACGGGAGGAAGATGGCCTTCATGAAGGGGGCGGCGGAAAGCGTGATCCCCCTGTGCACCAAGCGCCGCGCCCAGGAGAAGGACCTTGAGATGGACCGGGACACGGCCGGATCGCTGCTGGCAAAGAACAACGAGATGGCCAGCCGCGCCCTCAGGGTGCTGGCGATAGCGGTGCGGGACGTCACGGACGTACCGCTGGAGGAGGCGACCCTGGAGCGGGAGTTCACATTCATGGGCCTTGTGGGTATGATGGACGCCCCGCGCGGGGAGGCGATGGAGGCGGTACGCAAGTGCCGCAGCGCCGGCATAAGGGTCATAATGATAACCGGGGACCACGAGCTGACCGCCAGGGCGATCGCCATTGAGATGGGCATAGCAGAACCTGGCCAGGACAAGGTGGTGAACGGGCGAGTGCTGGAGACCGCTTCCGACGAGGAGCTCGCGGAGCTGCTGAAGGACGTGAACGTGTTCGCCCGCGTGGCCCCGGAGCACAAGATGCGAATAGTCGATGCCCTGCAGGCCCGGGGAGAGATAGTGGCAATGACCGGGGACGGGGTGAACGACGCCCCGGCGCTCAGGAAGGCCGACATAGGGGTGGCCATGGGCATAACGGGCACGGACGTTTCCAAGGAGGCGTCGCAGATGGTGCTCATGGACGACAACTTCGCCTCCATAGTCAACGCGGTGGAGGAGGGGCGGGGGGTGTACGACAACATTCGCAAGTTCGTTTCCTTCCTGCTCTCCTGCAACTCCGGGGAGGTGCTCGCCATGTTCGTGGCCAGCCTGATATTTGTGGACCCGGATTTCATGCCGTTCCTTCTTCCGGTGCACCTGCTCTGGATGAACCTGGTCACGGACGGCCTTCCGGCACTGGCCCTGGGTGTCGAGCCCATAGAGCCGAACATAATGGAGAGGGCGCCTAACGACCCGGAGGAGCCGCCGGTCACCCGCCGTGCCGCGATCAGGGTGCTTTTCATAGGCGGGGTCTTCGCCGCGTCCGCATTGCTGGCATTTGCACTGGTCGGCGTTCTGGACCTGTCGGGAGGGGAGAGCGAGGTACAGCACGCCAGGACCGTCGCCTTCTGCACCATGGTGCTGTCGCAGCTGCTCTTCGCCTTCTCCGCCCGGTCCCCGACCCTGACCATCAGAAGGATGGGGCTGCTCACCAACCGCAAGATGCTCGCCGCCGTGGCGGTCTCCATGCTGCTCCAGCTCGCGGTGGTGTACCTGCCGGGGCTCAGAGACGCCTTCCGCACCGCCCAGCTGGGATGGGAGGAGTGGGCGCTGATAGTCCCGCTGAGCATGATGGCGCTGATATTGAACGAGGCGTGGAAGATCGTACTGGCCTACCGGGCCGGGAAGGCCTGATGATAGAGCTGGACGGTTCGGAGGGCGAGGGCGGCGGGCAGACCGTGCGCACGGCGCTTTCGCTTTCGACGCTGACCGGCCAGCCGTTCCATATCACCGACATCAGGGCGGGCAGGCCGGACCCCGGGCTCAAGCCACAGCACCTGGCCGGCGTGCGCCTTGTGCAGCAGCTTTGCTCGGCGCGGGTGGAGGGGGGGTACGCGGGTTCGCGCGAGCTGACCTTTTTCCCCGGCACATTGTCAGGAGGGACGCACGAGTACGACGTGGGGACGGCGGGCAGCCTGACTTTGCTCATGCAGTCGGCCCTTCCCGCCCTGGTGGCCTCGCCGCTGGAGACGGGGCTGATGCTCACTGGAGGCACGAACGTGCGCTGGTCCCCGCCAGTGGACCATTACCAGATGGTGCTGTTCCCCCTGCTCAGACGCATGGGTGCGGAACTGGAAATGACCGTTCTGAGCCGGGGTTTCCATCCCAAGGGCGGGGGAACGGTCAGACTGAGGGTGAAGGGCGGCCCCCTCTCGCCGCTGAGGCTGGAGGAGCGCGGGGAGCTGCTGAGGGTGCTCGGAAGGAGCTGCGTGCAGGATCTGCCGGAGGGAGTGGCCGACCGAATGCTGGCCTCGGCCCGGAGGGAGTTTCCGGATATGATCGCCGAGAAGGTGGTCTCCACGGGGCGCTCCCCGGGGGCCGGGCTGACCCTGGCCGCGGAATACGGGGGAACCATACTGGGATGGAGCGCCCTGGGCGAGAGAGGATTGCCGTCGGAGAAGGTCGGGCGCGAGGCGGCCAGCTGCCTGAGCAAGGCCGTTGAGGCCGGGGGCACCTTGGACTCCCGCACCGCTGACCAGATGATCACCTACATGGCCCTGGCCGGGGGGGATTCGTGCTTCACCGTGGGAAGGATGAGCGGGCACCTTGCCTCGCAGATGCGCCTTCTGCCCCGCTTCCTGCCCGTGCGCTTCGAGGTAGGGGAAGCGCCGCCCTATCGCATCGACATCATCCATACATGATGGAGCGCTTCTTGGCCAGTTCCTCGCTCTCTCCCGTTTTCTTCTTGATCTCCTTCAGGGCCTCCTCGATGAGGGCCGCCTCTTCAAGGAGCGGCTGGGTGTCCAGCTGGGTATGCAGTAGCAGCTTGTCTATGGCCTCGGTGGCCGCCGCAGCGGCCCTAGCGTCGGGATAATCGGAATGGGCCTCGGAGAGTATTGAAACGACATCGAAGTTGCGGTTCACCCCTTCATTGAGAAGGACCCCGGCCAGCCCGACCACCACCCCGTTCTCGAATATGGGGATGTCGTTCTTGATGAGCGTCTGCCTGGCCCTGGGCGTGGAGGCCACTGCGAAGACCTTGAAATCCTCGACCTCCTTCTCCTCGAGTTCCTCGACCTCCTCCCCGGACTTGTTGGCCAGCCCTTCCGGGGATATGACCATCTTGCAGCCCTTGTCCTCCACCCAGTCCATTATGGTCCAGGCCAGGGGCTTGAGTATCTCCTGGGGGGGTTCGAACTCGGACACTATGACCACGATCTTGTCGCTGCCCTTCTCCCCGATGACGCCGGAATAGACGCGAACAGGGGAATAGGGAACGCCGTCCCTGACGATGGAAACGGAAGGAAGGTAAGGGGAATCGATCACGGCTACAAGTTCCAGGTCCAGCAGGTTGACCAGATAGTTGGCGGTTATGGAACCGACCAGGCCTATGCTGGAGAATCCCTCGATGACCGTGGCGCCCCGGAGGTTGGACCTCTTCAGCTCGATTATGTCGAAATCGTTCATCGGCGCGGATATCGGTCTATTGCTATTAATGAACCTTCCCATCACCATTATGATGAGCTCCGGGAATACACCGTCCATGAGGCCCAGGGTTATCGTGAACTGCGCCATGTCCCCCGACGGGAAGATAGCTGGTGCGGAGAGGAGGCAGCTGCGCATCTCCTCCCCGGAGGACATGGAGAGGGTGAAACGGCTGCGCTCGGAGTGCCAGGCGATACTGGTGGGAGTGGGGACCGTTTTGGCCGATGACCCGCATCTCACGGTCAAGGGGCTCCCGCCGGACCGCCAGGCGCTGCGCGTGGTACTTGACCCCCGCGGAAAGGTGCCGGACAGCGCTTTGGTGCTGGGCCCGGGGGCCAGCACGCTCATGGTCACCCTGGAGGATTGCGAAAGGCGTTACGCGGGGGCGGAAACGGTGCGGTTGGGTAAAGGCCGCATAGACCTGGGCGCCCTGCTCGAGCTGCTGGGGGAGAGAGGGGTGTCCAGGCTCCTGGTGGAGGGAGGGGGGGAGACAATACACTCCTTCTTCAAGGCCGGCCTGGTGGACGTGTACTCCGTCTTCGTGGGCGATCGCATAATCGGGGGCAGGGGGTCCCCGACCCCAGTGGACGGGGATGGTTTCCTGGAGGGGGAGCGCGTGCCGCTACGCCTGGTATCGGTGGAGCGTCTCGGCACCGGGGTGCATCTGACGTACGAGGCCGTGCGGGATGCCTGAGCCGGCCTTTCTGCTGGATGGCATGCTGGGTTCCTTGGCCCGTTGGCTCAGGATGATCGGTTATGATTCCGTGTACGTTCGGGACGCCGCCGACGGGGACCTGCTCGGCATGCTTGGGAACAGGTCCCTGCTCACCAGGGACCGGCAGCTGGCGCAGCGGGCCGGGCCCAGGGGGTTCTACCTGGAGAGCGATGTCCTGGACGACCAACTTTCGGCGGTGATGGAGCGCTTCGGCCTGAGCCTGGAGAGAGAGGGGACCCGCTGCACCGCCTGCAACGGGGAGCTGGAGAAGGTGGACAAGGAAGCGGTGAGGGGCAGGGTGCCGGAGGGCACCTGGAGCGTTCACCAGGAGTTCTGGCTGTGCAGCAGGTGCGGCAAGGCCTATTGGCACGGAGCCCACTGGAAGAACATAAGGCAGCGCCTGGACCGGATCACAGAAGGTCCCGGAAATAGTCCTCGCTGAGAACCTTTCCGGTGCTGGCGTTGAGTATCATGACCCCTTTGGTGCCTTCGACGCACCATATCGGCACGTAATAGATGCCCAGCCCCCTCACGCATCCAAGGTCCAGGCGGGGATGCACGGTCACCCTCTCGGTCATTGTCACCTGGCCGTTCTCCGTGATCATGTCCCTCTCGCAGGTGTGCTCGCTCTCGACCGTCGAGCGGGCGATGGCGGAGGCGTCCTCCTCCTCCAGCAAGGGCTCCAGGCGCTTGTGCCCCTGGTCCAGGCGGGTCACTGTCTCGGGCACTTCGTCCCAGGGCTGAACGTCCTTGGTCAGGGCGTTGACGGCCAGGGTCCCCTCCCTTTGGCCGATCTTCCCCTCTCCCACGTAAAGGGGGACGTCATAGCTGAAGAGGTAATGGGGAACGAGTTCCAGACGATGGCTGAAGCCGCCCACTGTCTTGGTGGACAGCTCCACCACGTCCTGCAGGGACATGTGCATGGGGACTATCCTCTCCTCCTCACCGGCATCCTGGTCATCTTCCTCCATCAGCGGGAAATCGTCCGCGTAGAGGTCGTCGATCAAACCGTGATCGTCCTCACCCACCAGTCTCTCGATGCGGGTGCGGCCCACCTCGTGCTCGACCGCCTCGCGGTCCCACACCACTACCTCCGGTGGCAGGGCTGCCAGGGTGGACTCCGCCAGAGGCACCAGGGCGGCCAGTACCACCTTCCCCTTGATGGCGGGGGCGGTCTTGGTCAGCTCCTCCATGGCGGCCGGGGAGTGCCGGGAATATGGGAAGAAATGCAGCTCGATGCCCTCGCGGCGCCCGCGCACGAAGGACCCGTCCTGGTCCACCAGGAAGCCCCTCGATTCCAGGATCTCCTTGAGCACCGAGTTCAGTGTGGTCATGCCGGGAACAGGAATCGCCGCTTGCGGATTAAAACCTTATCGGGCGACCTCCCAAAGGTCCCTGCCGGAGCAGGCGTCCGTTCCGAGCAGCCCCATGAACTCCGCCGGGTAGGGCTCGAACAGGACCTGCTGCAGCAAGTACTCCTCTTCGTACCTGAGGGCCCAGGAGCGGAGCATGAGCAGTGGAGCGGAAAGCGGCACCTTTCCCTCGACGAACCATTCCAGGGAGCGCAGGAAGTGCTGCTTCTCCTGGGGCTCGAGCTTCCCGGAGAAATAGCCCATGGCGTGCATCATCGCGTTGTTCCATGAACGGCAGTTCGGAGGTCTGCGCAGGGCCTGGTGCAGATCCATCGAGTATTGCTGAAGGCGCTCCTCCAAGGGAGCCGAGGAGGCGGAGATGCGCCCCAGCCTGCGCATGGCCGATTGGTTGTAGCCCATCAGCAGAAGCTTGTGCCGGGCGTGGAAGTCCATGAGCGCCTTCGGCGTTCCCCTTTCCAGGCACCCCCGGAAGCGCGCGTGGGTGAATATCCTGGTCAGGAAGTGATCGGCTATGCGACCGTTGAGCAGCCTGGTCTCGTCCTCGATCGCCAGGTCCGGGAAGGCATTCAGCACCTCCCGGGCGAACATGCCGGAGGACCTGCCGGTGAGAACTGCCTTGCCCTCCCCGGGCGGGTATACCCTCACGTCCTTTATGCCGCAGGAGGGCGAGCGGCCCTTCAGAAGGAAACCGTCCACGTCACTGAGGTTGGCCAGGTGCTCCCGCGTGAACCGCAGGGCGGTATCGGTCAGGTCCCTCCCGGTGCTTGGTTGGACCAGGCGGTCCGCTCCGTCCTTCCTGACGATGCGCACCGGGTCCCGCGGGATGCCAAGTCCCATGTCCGCCTCCATGCACACTGGCAGGAACTCCACATAGGGCATCAGGCGAAGCACGGTATCGCTTTTCACCATCGCTCCGTTGTAACGGCATGCTGCGAACTCTATGCATCGGCTGATGACCACTCGAGGCCGGGGATCGGGCATTATGTCCTCAAGGCACGGGTAAGTAAAAAATGGTATGGACCGATGAAGCACCGTGAGACGGGTAACTGTTTGGGCACTTGCAGGCGCCCTCCTCGCGGCCTCCGCTGCCCTGGGATGGGTCGCCTGGGAAAGGGGGGAGATCGAGCTGTACCTCTTACTGATAGTTCCGGTACTTAAGGCCGAGGGGGGCTGCGGGGTGGCCTTCCTGCTCCTGGGTCTCGCGGCGCTGATGGCCCTCTCCTTGGGCCTGTGGACGCGCGGGGGGGAAATACCAGGGCCAACGGAAAAGGCATCGGTGGGAGGGGTGATAATGATAGGTCCCCTGCCGATCGTTCTGGGCAGCGACCGGCGGGCCGCCATCCTGGCCCTGGTCCTGGCAGTGGTCGTCCTGATGGCCGTGGTGCTGCTATTGCTCGTCCAATAGGACCTCGGCAGCCTTCCAGGGATCCAGCTTCCTCTTCCTTGCCATCCCCCTCACGGCCTCCATTACCTCGAGGTAGTCCTGGTATCGCATACCGGCCCGGCGGGTCTCCCGGCCCACCGCCACCTCCAGCGAGTCGTCCCGGCGGCGCTTTTTCAGGGCGTCAGAGAGCACCCCTCCCAGCTCCTGCCTCAGCGGTGCCATTCCTCCACCGCCCTCAGGAAGTTGCGGAATATGTCCGTCCCGAAGTCTGTGTTCTCCACCTCGGGATGGAACTGGACGGCGTACAGCGGCCGGCGCAGTGAACGCATGGCCTCCACCTGGCAGGTGTCGGAATGGGCCAGCACCTGGAATCCTTCCGGTACCGTCCTCACCTCGTCGTTGTGCGATTCCCAGACGTCGAACTCCCTGGGAACCCCTTGAAAGAGCTGGTCCTCCTCGTCGACGTAAAGGCGGGTGCGGCCGAACTCGGCACGGACCGCCGGGCCGGTGGTGCCGCCGAAGTGCGTGGCCATGAACTGCATGCCTGCGCATATGCCGAGAACGGGGAAATCGGCCTTGTCGAGGAACTCGCCGTTGTTGCCCATGCGCCCGGACTCCGAGGCCACGTCCGGCGCCCCGCCCGACAGAACTAGAGCGTCCACATCACGGACCTGATCGAAAGTGGTGGTGTTGGGAACTATCTTCGTCTCAACCTTAAGGTACTTCAGCACGCGCCACTCTCGGTGCGTCCATTGGCCCCCGTTGTCCACCACGTAGACCCGCATCGGGGCCGAATCATCGGTATTTGGTATAAAACGATTGGTCGGACCTCCGGGATGGTCCCGGGAAATGATTTTATCTCAGGCCTCTGCATTACGAACTAACATGAAGGCCGTGATATTCGACCTGGGCCACACCCTGATCGACTACTACCACGACTGGTCGAGGCCGGAGGAGAGGATAGTCAGAAGGCTGTTTCACCTGGCCACGGACACCGGGGGGTGCATGGGGGAGCCCGAGTTCCGCCGGTCGGTCCTGGATATATTGAACTCGAACCGGGACCGCAAGATGCAGGACATGCATGAGATCCCTCTGGACAAGGTGCTCCTCACCATCTTCGATTCTGCCGGCTGCTCGGTGGACGAGGGGCTCATACACGATGGCATGGAGGCCTTCTACGAGTCGCTGCGGGAGGACAGGGTCCTGGTGCCGGGAACCCTGGAGATGCTGCAGAGGGTGAAGGACCGGGGTTGCTCGATCGGCCTGATCTCGGACGTGGCCTGGGGGCTGCCCTCGGAATATCCGCTGAGGGACATAAGGCACTTTCACCTGGAGGGCTTCTTCGACGACATGATATTCTCCAGTGACGTCGGGCTCAGGAAGCCCAACCCCCGCCTGTTCAAGATGGCCATGTTCAACCTGAGCGTTGGCAGGGATGAATCGATGTACATCGGCAACTCCCTGCAGTTCGACGTGAAGGGAGCCAAGTCCGTGGGCATGAAGGCCGTGCTGAAGAAGAGCGGTTACTTCCACCCTGACGATTCCATAGTCCCGGACCACACCGTGGACGACTGGAAGGAGCTTGACGAGCTGCTGTGATCACTCCCACTCGATGGTCGCCGGCGGCTTGTGCGTGACGTCGTACACCACGCGGTTCACGTTGGCCTTCATCTCATTGGTTATGCGCAGCGAAATGCGCTCCAGCACGTCGTACGGGATCTTGGAGAAGGAGGCGGTCATGGCGTCCACCGACTCCACGGACCTTATGGCCACGGTACGACCGTACGCGCGGCGGTCCCCCTGCACGCCGACCGACTTGATCGGGAGGAGCACGGCGAAGTACTGCCAGGGACGGGGCATGCTTCCCTTGTCGGCGGCCGCTTCAAGCTCCTCCTCGACGATCGCGCACGCTTCGCGCACAACGCCCACCGTCTCCGGGTTGGCCTCTCCGATGACCCTTATGGCCAGGGCCGGCCCGGGGAAGGGCTGGCGTTCGGACACCTCAACCCCGAGGAAGCGGGCCACGGACCTGACCTCGTCCTTGTAGAGGTCCCACAGCGGTTCGACCAGCTTCAGGGTCATGTCCTTCGGCAATCCGCCGACGTTGTGATGGCTCTTGATCGTGTCACGAACGCCGTCCCCGCTCTCGATCCAGTCCGGCGCTATCGTTCCCTGCACCAGGTGGTCTGCGCCGAAGGCCTCGGCCTCCCGCTCGAACACCCTTATGAACTTCTCTCCGATGGCCTTGCGCTTCGCCTCCGGGTCTATCTGCCCCTTCAGAGCGGCGAAGAACTCGTCCTTGGCATCCACGAGGCGGTAGTGCACACCGAGGCCGTCGAACATGCGGCGCACGTCCTCGGTCTCCCCCTTGCGCATGAGGCCGGTGTCCACGTAGACCGTTAGCAGCCTGTCGCCTATGGCCCGGTCGACGAGAACGGCGGCGACCGTGCTATCGACCCCTCCCGAGCAGGCGATGATGGCCTTGCCGGTTATCTTGGTCCTAAGCTCCTCTACCTTCTCCTTGACGAACTCCTGGGGATCGAACATCAGGCCTGCACCTCGTTGGAATCTCTCTCCACCTTCTCGGCCATCTCCCTGCGGTATGATGACAGGGACTCGGCCAGCTTACCGTCCCCTATGGAGAGCATGGAGACCGCCAGCAGCGCCGCGTTGTCACCCCGGTCCAGCCCGACGCAGGCCACCGGCACGCCGGGGGGCATCTGGACTATGGACAGGATGGAATCGAGGCCGAGCTTCCCGGACACCGGCACGCCTATGACCGGCCTGCAGGTGAAGGATGCGACCGCCCCGGGAAGCGCCGCGGCAAGCCCGGCCACGGCTATGAAGACGTCCGCCCCGCTGCGCTCGACCAGGAGCTTCACCCGGTCCGGGGTGCGATGGGCGGAGGCCACGACCATTTCCGCCCTCACGCCGAAACGGTCCAGAACGTCCATGGCCCTTTGGCCCACCTCCGCGTCGCTCTTGCTCCCGAGAATGATGAGAACCGAAGCCATTGTGCCACTGACAGAGTTCAAATAAAAAAGGATTTGCCTCCGGAGGAGGCTTGGAAAGGAAAGTTAATGGGTTTCAGCTCTTCATGATGGCCAGCAGGAAAGCGCCGACGGCCACCAGGGCGCCGATCAGGGCGGCCAGTATGTTGACGAGGGCGACCCAAATCACTTCAGAGACATCGACCTCGATACCGGCCATGTCCTCGTACCCGAGATAGCCCCAAACCAGGCCAACGATCAAACCGATAACCAACAAGACGACACCTATCATCCTGCTCTTGCCGCTTCCGAAGTAGGCTGTGAAGGCTCCAGCTAGTATCATTACCAGGCTGAAGGTCAGCAGGAGCACCGTCAGGAATTCCATCAGATCCATTCTTGATCACCTTTCGTTGATATCCATCCTAGGATTGGTGTCGATGACCAGTTGGCGGCATTCCCGTTCCATACGTGCCAGGCACGACGTGGGACGTGGAACGCACCCTGCGCCATTCGTTCACCTAGGGCAGCCTACAGGTTTTTACACTTATTATAATTTTGCTCCCATCCCACGCCCGATTGGGGGGCGTCCAGATGTGCGTTCTCACAGCAGCGACCTCGCCCTTTCCTCCACCATGTCCCAGTTGGGGATGGAGGTAAGGGAACCTGGTGAGGAGACCGCGAAGGAAGCGGCGGCGCAGCCCAGCGCGCCGCAATCCATCCAGCCCCTGCCGTGGTAGAGTCCGGCGTAGAAACCGGCCCGGAAGGCGTCCCCGGCGCCGGTGGGGTCCACCACCTTGACCTTGGCCGCGGGAACGTCCAGCACCTCGTTCTTGGTGTATATCCTGGCCCCCTGGCCGCCGAGGGTGTTGACTATGACCTGCATCTCCCGGAAGGTCCTCAGAAGCACGTCCGGGTCGCCCGTCCCTACGTAGCGCATGGCGGTGGCCAGCTCGTTCCTGTTGCAGAACAGCATGTCCGTGAACTCCATGGCCTTGCGGAAACGCTCGGCGTCCCACACGTGGTGTATCTCCTGCGCCGGGTCCAGCGCGCGCCTCTTGCGAAGCATGGAGGGCTGGGTCAGCAATTTGATGTAATAATCTGGCGAGCCGGTCATGAGGTGTATGGCCAGGGCCTCCTTGGCCCCCTTGACCTGCAGGGGATAGGAGCCCATGTCGGCCATCGCCCCCTGGAACACGTAGGCCACCTGGTCCTCTGATTCGTCCGTTGCTATCCACACCGTGGGGGTTTCCTTTCCCTCCACCTCTACCACCTCGTCCAGGATGACCCCTTTGGACTCCATCAGCCTGCGGAAGTCCGGGGGAAGGTCCTTCCCCACGTACGATACGAGGGCGGTGGGCACCCCAAGGGCCGAGGCCATGGTCGCCACGTTGGCCCCCGTTCCCCCGAAGAAGCTCTTCTTGCTTAGCACGTTGGAGGAGGTGTTCCGCTCCGGCAGCTCCTTGAGCCTCAGTATGTGATCGATGTTCGTGTGACCGTACACGCAGAGGAAGGGTTTCATTGCGTTCCCTCCTGCCAGTCGCACAGGTACTTTTGCTGCCCCGGGGTGAGCTGGTCTATGGAAAGGCCCAAGGTCCTGAGCTTGATGCGGGCCACCAGGTCGTCCATCTCCGCCGGGACCGGGTACACATTCGGTCCCATCTTGGCGTGGTTGCGCACCAGGTGCTCCAGCGCCAAAGCCTGTATGGAGAAGCTCATGTCCATGATCTCCACTGGATGCCCCTGTCCCGAGGCCAGGTTCATCAAGCGCCCCTCGGCCACCAGGTAGACCCTGCGCCCGTCCATGAGGTCATAGCGGTCCACGTGCTCCCTGACCCTTTCCTTCCTCGAGGCCATGGATTCCAGGGCCCTCTTGGATATCTCGTTGTCGAAGTGGCCCGAGTTCCCGAGCACGCAGCCGTCCTTCATGGACCGGAAGTGCTCCTCGCGCAGAACGTCCTTGCAGCCGGTCACAGAGATCACTATGTCCGCCTGGGACACCGCTTCCGCCATGGGCATGACCAGGAAGCCGTCCAGGCGCGCCTCGATGGCCCGTATGGGATCGACCTCGGTCACGATCACGATGGCCCCCATTCCCTTGGCCCGCATGGCAACGCCTCTACCGCACCAGCCGTATCCGGCCACTACCAGCGTTTTTCCGGCGATGAGCAGGTTGGTGGCGTTCATGAACCCGTCGAAGGTGCTCTGCCCGGTACCGTAACGGTTGTCGAACAGGTACTTCATGCGGGCATCGTTGACCGCCATGACCGGGAACTTCAGCTTTCCATTGGCGGCCATGGCCTTGAGGCGGATCACCCCGGTGGTGGTCTCCTCGTTGCCCCCCCTGATATCGTCAAGCTGCTCCCGCCTTGAGGTGTGCAGCATGGTGATAAGGTCGGCGCCGTCGTCTATGACGAACTCGGGGCGCATGTCCAGGACGGAGTTGAGGTTCTCATAATACTCCTCGTTGCTCTCTCCCTTGCGGGCGAACACCTCGATACCCCTCTCCTCCCTCAGGGCCAATGCCACCGAATCATCGGTGGACAGGGGATTGCAGCTGGCCAATCGCACCTTCGCCCCGGCATTGGCCAGGGTGACCGCCAACATGCCGGTCTTGGCCTCCACGTGCAGGGCCATGCCCACCTTGATGCCTTTCAGGGAGCCTTCCTGGCGCATCCTTTTCCCGACCTCCCTGATCACCGACATGTGGGCCTCCGCCCAACCCAGGCGGCGAGAGCCTTTCAACAGTAGTTCCTTGTCCATGTTCATCGCTCCGATCTATCGGCTGTGGATCCCTTCAACCCCTGGCACATTCGCCGCATGACGGCGTCCAGGTTCTCCTCGTTCTCGTAGGAGGAGAGCGCGTCAGCGATCCCTCCCGCGTCGCCCTTGAGCTCGACGGCCCATCTCGTGATGTTCGGCACGGCCCGGGTCAGCTCGTCGACCACCGCCACCTCTGCGGCCAATGTGGTACGGGAAAGAGGGTTCAGGTCTATAGAGATGACCTTCTTTCCGGCCTTGGCCATGGCCTCGGCACGGTCACCGTCCTCCAGGGGAATGAGGACCACGTCCGCCGCGAGCAGCCCCTTGCTTGTGCATCGGGCCCGGTCGGAGGCGATGCCTTCCAGTACAGCGTCCTGGTCCCTACCCAATACCTTGATGCCCGATTCCCTCTCCACCAGATCGCAGACCTTGGAGAGGCGTTCCTCGCTGCGATGGAAGAGGTTGACCTCCACCAGGGCCCCTGTGGCCCGGGCCAATTCGGCCAGCTCCCTGGCGGCCAGGGCGGCGGCGTTCCCGTTGACGGTTATGACGGGGCGCTTGGCGCCCAACAGCAGCGCCGCGGCGGCCTTCTCGGCAGCGTCCGCCTCCGGCGTGGTCCGTTCACCCAGCAGGTAATCGAAGGCCTCGCCTCTGCCGTGGGCTATGAGCCCGGTGGGGGAGACTATGCCCTCCTCGACCATGGCAGCCATGCGTTCCCTGATGACCAGGGAGAGGTACCTGGGATGGTCCTTGGATATCTTCACGCGCCGTAGAAAGCGTGCTCCGACATAAACTGTGCGCCCCGCGACAGGAGAGGATGGAACGTCCAACTATGATAGGGTTAAATATCATCAGAAAGGAAGAAATCTAGGAAAGATTAAATCTCTGGAGCTGTCTTATTAATATACCTTTGCGTAATGTTCAAATACTTAATTTATTATCATCTCTCTCAACACCGGTTAATATCGGCGTATAGGGTTCATCATGCAATTTCTTGGGAATGTACAGGAAGTGACCGTGGACGGCAAACTTGTGTTGCGCACATCCTTCACGCCCAGGCTCAAAGATGCGGTGTTCGACAACCGAAAACGCCCGCTGGGCAGGATCGTGCGGATCTTCGGCCCGGTGGACTCCCCCTATGTCACCGTCGAACCGACCGGAGACACAAGCCTGCTGACCGTAGCTGGAAAGCAGGTCTATATCGATGGGGTCGAAAACCATGGCAAACAAAAAGGAATCGGCAGAGGAAATAACCAGGTGTCCTGAGTGCAACAGCGGCCACCTGGTCAGGGACTATGAGCGGGGCGAGCTGATCTGCGAGGAGTGCGGATTGGTGATAGACGACCAGTTCATAGACCTCGGCCCGGAGTGGAGGGCCTTCGACGTGGAGCAGGGCGAGAAGCGCGCCAGGACCGGCGCGCCCATGACCTACACCATACACGACAAGGGACTGTCCACCGAGATATCCTGGAAGAACAAGGACTCCTACGGCAAGAGCATACCCACCAGGAACCGCGCCCAGCTCTACCGCCTCCGGAAGTGGCAGCGGAGGATACGAGTGTCCAACGCCACCGAGAGGAACCTGGCCTTCGCCTTGAGCGAGTTGGACCGCATGGCCTCGGCCATGGGGTTGCCCAGGAACGTCAGGGAGACTGCTGCCATGGTCTACCGCAAGGCAGTGAACAAGAACCTCATACGCGGGAGGAGCATCGAGGGAGTTGTGGCCGCTTCCCTTTACGCGGCCTGCCGCCAGTGCAATGTCCCGCGTACGCTGGACGAGGTGGCCAGCTCCAGCCGCGTCGGCCGCAAGGAGATAGGGCGCACATACCGCTTCATGACCAGGGAGCTTTCGCTAAAGCTCATGCCCACCAAGCCGCAGGACTACGTGCAGAGGTTCTGCTCCGAGCTGAAGCTCAGCGGGGACGTCCAGGCCAAGGCCGCGGACATCCTGAAGGACGCCAACAAGAAGGAGCTGACCTCCGGGCGCGGGCCTACCGGCGTAGCCGCGGCGGCGATCTACATCGCCAGCATCCTGTGCAACGAGAGGCGCACCCAGCGCGAGGTGGCCGACATAGCTGGCGTCACCGAGGTCACCATCCGGAACCGCTACAAGGAGCTGACGGACAAGTTGGGCATAGAGATACAGCTCTGACCCGCAAACCTCTTATCTTCCAAACATTTTAGAGTAATGCGCTCTGGCGCCCTCGAGAGGTGTTCGTATTGAAGGTGAAGAAGCCCTTACTGTTGCTGCCGGCCATAGGCCTGATCTTCGCTGGACTCGTGCTCATCATTTCCCCGGCCACGGCCATATTCCTCTTCAGGTCGGTGAGCACCGTTTTCGGCATCATACTGTTGCTGCTGTTCACCGTTGTGGGCGTCTGGGAGATGTCCCTGTCCCGTCCCGTGGCCACCAGCCAGGTGGGCGATTGGCCAGGCATAATGAAGGCACTGGTTGTGGTACTGGTCCTCAGATTGATCGCCATCTACATGACCGGCGACCTGGTCCGGCTCCTCAACATGGCCGCCCTGGGACTGGAGCTCATGGCCCTGGCCCTGGTGTACGCGTACCGGCCCTCGTTCATGCCCAGCAGGGAGGAGGTGGAGGCCGCCCTGAGGCGCTTCTCCTCAGGAACCGTCAAGACCGGCGCCCAGTGCCCTAAGTGCAAGGCGGTGGTCGAGGCCGATTGGACCCTGTGCCCCGATTGCGGGACCCGCCTGCCGAAGTACTGCGCCAAGTGCGGCACGAGCATAAAGGAGAACGAGACGGTCTGCTGCAAGTGCGGGACAAAGATAGAGGTCCCCGCCTCTCTGCTGCTTATGGTGGACACCTTGCGGCGCACGGCCGAGCTCGAGGCGGCCCCGGAGACCCGTTCCGCCAGGTACGCCCGCCTGGGAGACGGCCTGCTCAAGGTGGGCCAGCTGGATGAAGCGGTGGAGGCGTTCAGGACCGCCATACACTACACGCATTTCGACCGCAAGCGCACGAACTTCATGGTGAAGATGGCCGTGGTGATGGCCAACAAGGGAAGGATGCGTGAGGCGGACGAGCTACTGGACACCGCCCTCAAGCTCGACCCGCAGGACATTTCCGGAGCGAAGAAGGTGCTGGCGGACCTGCACAAGGCACCCGATGCCCAGGCCTGCCCGGCCTAGGGACGCACCCTGGTCAGCTTTACGTAGTCCAGCCGCTCACCGGAGCTGGCGAAGAGTATCTCCTTCTTCACTCCATGGGCCAGCCTGACCGCCCTTGAGATCTCCGCCCATACAGTGGAATAGTCGTCCGGCACAACGTGCACCAGGTACCGTGAGTGGTGCTTGGAGGGGTTCCCCTCGTACACCCGGAAATGCGTGCCGTACTTGAAACCGGTCTTAACCACCATTCCCCGCGATCGCAGGTCCTGGTACGCCTTCATGCGCATGTCGAAGTCGGGCTGGGACCTCCGCGCGTTGGAGAGGAAGCCCTTCTCCCCCAGCCTCTGCCCGGAGCGTATCGAGCGAACGTCCAGCCGTCCCTTCCCCACAAGATAAGCGGTCTCCAGCAAGGACAGCCGAAGCATGGGGCCGATCTTCTTGCCGTAGAAGCCGTTCTCGTATAGCCGGTCGGCGTCCTCGCCCAGTACCAGCACAGAATCGTCAAGTAGGGCGCCCTCGGCGGTGGTCGGTGATTCCTCGGTCACGCCGTGCGGGTCCGCCCCTTCCACGGTGTAGAAGGTGATGTCCCCTTCCTCGTCAACCACCCCGAGCAGAAGGTCCTTGCGGGTGCGTTGCGAGGTCTCGCTCTTCTCCAGCAGGGCGGCGATGTTGAACACCTCCCTCTCCGATATAGCCAGCACCCAGTTCTGGGCCTGGGAGTTGTGCGGGGAGGTGCCCCTCTGGTAGACCCGGAAGTGGAAGTCCCCCTGGTCCAGCTTTACTATGTATCCCCGTTGACGCAGGTCCCGGTAGACTATGTAGCGGGACTGCAGGTCCTCCACGGACCGGGCCGCCCTCCTGTACAGGGAGGCATGGTCCATCTCCTTTCCGTTGGAGAGCACCTTGAGCTTGTCGCATTCCAGAAGGTACAGCGCCTCGATCAGGTCGAGGTCCAGCCCCCCGCCGGGACGGGGGTAGCCGTAATAGCCCTTGTTGTAGACCTGGCTTCCCTCGGCCATGTCGGCTATCGTCACGCTCTCCTCCAGCAGCTCTCCCGCCATGCCACTTGAACGATGTTCGTTAGTTAAATGTTCCCTGCCCGAACTTATAAATATAAACAGTTTACAATTACAAGATGTAAACATCTAGTTGAATAGTTGGTGTGACATGAACGAGCTTGACGTGCTGCTATCGGTGATCGAGAACCCCACCCGCCGCAGGATACTGGAGGCCTTGGTCAGAGAACCGCATTACCCATTGCAGCTCTCCCGGGAGCTGGGGTTGAGCCAGCAGGGAATAATGAAGCACCTGCGGATGCTGGAGGATCTCGACCTGGTGCGCTCCTTCATGGAGGACAGCGATCAGGGGGGGCCTTCCAGAAGGCGTTACTTTCCGACCACCGGCTTCACCATGGTCGTGGACATCGGACCAGGGCTCTTCAACACCGAGGTGGCGACCAGGCCGTTCGAGGAGCAGGGGACGGAGAGGCCCCAGGCGGACGGGAAGAGGCTGCTCGACCTGCGCAGGGAGCTCGGCGGTATCGATCGGGAGCTGAGACTGATCAAGGAGCGGAGGGCGGAACTGATCGCCGACAAGGAAAGGGTCCTGGAGGAGGCCGGCAGGGCCGTCGAGTCCACGTTCCAGGACTATCATAGCCGCAAGGTGGTCTACGAGTACATACTTCACCCGCACCTGGACGCCAAGGAGCTGGCCAGGGGACTGGGGTTGAGGGACGATGTGGTGGACCGCATAGTCCGTTCACTGGAGGAGGGGGACGATGGAAGGAGACCTTGAAAGATATCTGCGAGAGGTTAAGCGCGTCGGAGAGGACCTGGAAAGGTCCATGCGCTCCGCGGCCCTGGACCTGGAGCGCCTGGGGCGGGAGGTGCTTGACGATACCGTCTCGGACGCGAAGCTGGGCGGCAGGGAGGCGGAGAAGGCGCTTCTCAGATTGGAGAGGGACCTGCAAGAGGGGGCACCGAACATACGGCGGGAGATGGAATCTTTGCTGAATTGGCTGAACGAGGCGGTGGCCAGGGTGGAACGGGAGCTTGACCGCAGAAATAGATAATTATATATAGAAGCACAAACACTATTGATATACACTGAGAGTATACAACTCTCGGTTGATATGTTGAGAGGTGATGCAAGATGACCGGAAACGAAAGGGAACCTGTAGGCCTGGTCCCCCGGACCTGGACCTGGAGCCCCGCCTCCATGTTCGAGGAGGTGGAGCGAATGTTGAACGACATGCGTATGGGCCTCGTCCTGCCTGGAAACAGCGTTTACCGCAGGGACGGCGCCCGGATGCCCAACGTGGACCTGAAGGAGGAGGGCGACCGCTTCCTGGTACAGGCGGAGCTGCCCGGCATGTCCAAGGAGGACGTCACCATCGAGACCGACGGTGACTTGCTGAGCATCGCCGCCAGCAAGGAACAGGAGATCGAGGAGAAGAAGGAAGGATACATACGCAGGGAGAGGGGGAGCATGCATTTCCACCGCCAGATGCGCCTTCCGGAGAACGTGGACCGCGAGAGGATCAAGGCGAGGATGGAGAACGGGGTCCTGGAGATCTCCCTGCCCAAGATGACGGTGGAAGCGGAGAAGAGGAGCAAGATCGAGGTGGAGTGATCTCCGCCTCGCCGATAGAGAGTGAAAAACGATGAGCGCATCTGACAAGGTATTGAAGGTGTCCGAGGCCAAGTCCAAGGACGCTGGACGTGGAATAGCTAGAGTTGACCCGGCGGTCATGGAGGCCCTGGGGCTGAACGCGGGGGACGTGATCCAGATCGAGGGCAAGAAGAAGACGGTGGCCGTCGTCTGGCCCGGTTACAACGAGGACGCCAACCGCGGGGTGGTCCGCATAGACGGGACCATAAGGCGCAACGCACAGGCCAGCATAGACGAGAAGGTTTCCATAAGGAAGGTTGCCGTGAAACCGGCCCAGAAGCTCGGCTTCGCTCCCACGGAGGAGCTGCGCATAATGGGCGGAGAGGAATACCTTGCCCAGATGATGGAGGGACGGGTCTTCTCCCGCGGCGACGTGGTCGAATTGAACGTCATGGGAAGGCGCATAGACCTGGTGGTCATGTCCCATTCCCCAGGTACCGACGCCGTGCTGCTGACCGGCGACACCGAGATAAAGCTGGCTGATAAGCCGGTCAAGGAGACCGCCTCCGGAATACCGAAGGTCACCTACGAGGACATCGGCGGGCTAGGTGAAGAGGTGAAGAAGGTCCGGGAGATGATCGAGCTTCCGCTGCGACACCCGGAGCTGTTCGAGCGATTGGGCGTGGAAGCGCCGAAGGGCGTGCTGCTGCACGGCCCCCCGGGAACGGGGAAGACCCTCCTGGCCAAGGCGGTGGCGGGCGAGACCAGCGCCAACTTCGTGTCCATAGGCGGACCGGAGATCATGAGCAAGTTCTACGGCGAGAGCGAGGAGCGCCTCAGGGAGATATTCAAGCAGGCCGAGGAGAACGCGCCTTCCATCATATTCATCGACGAGATCGACTCCATCGCCCCAAAGCGGGACGAGGTGTCGGGGGAGATGGAGAGAAGGATCGTGGCCCAGCTCCTGGCCTTGATGGACGGGTTGGAGAGCCGCGGAAAGGTCGTGGTAATCGGGGCCACCAACCGCCCGAACGCCCTGGACCCCGCCCTGCGCCGTCCCGGGCGCTTCGACAGGGAGATAGAGATCAACATACCGAACCGTGGCGGAAGGCTGGACGTGCTGCAGATCCACACCCGGGGCATGCCCCTGGCGGAGGACGTGGACCTGGAGAGGCTGGCGGACCTGACCCACGGCTACGCCGGGGCGGACCTGGCCGCGCTGTGCAAGGAGGCTGCCATGCATTCGCTTCGCCGCATCCTTCCGGACCTGGACATGGAGGCGGACACCATTCCGATCGAGGTGCTCAACCGCATTACCGTGACCAAGGAGGACTTCTTCGCCGCGCTCAGGGAAATGTCCCCGTCCAGCATGCGCGAGGTGTTCGTCGAGTCCCCCAACCTGCACTGGGACGACATCGGCGGGCTGGAGGACGTGAAGGCCGAGCTGAAGGAGGCGGTGGAGTGGCCCCTGAAGTATGCCGGGCTGTTCGAGCACATGAACGCCGAGCCCCCGAAGGGCGTACTGCTGTTCGGGCCGCCTGGTACAGGAAAGACCATGCTGGCCAAGGCGGTGGCTACGGAATCGGAAAGCAACTTCATAAGCATCAAGGGGCCGGAGTTCCTGAGCAAGTGGGTCGGCGAGAGCGAGAAGGCCGTGCGCGAGACGTTCCGAAAGGCCAGGCAGGCCGCTCCCTGCATCATATTCATGGACGAGATCGATTCCATAGCACCAACGCGCGGAGGGGATTCCGATTCGCACGTGACGGAGAGGGTGATCTCCCAGCTGCTGACGGAGCTGGACGGCCTTGAATCGCTGCACAATGTCGTTGTGATAGCGGCCACCAACCGCCCGGACATAATCGACCCGGCGCTTCTGCGTCCCGGAAGGTTCGACCGGATGATACAGGTGGGCGCTCCGGACCTGGAGACCAGGAAGGCCATACTGCAGGTGCACTTCAAGCGGAAGCCGCTTGCCGATAACGTCGACATGAACGAGGTGGCGCACAAGACCGACGGGTACACCGGCGCGGACCTTGCCGCCATAGCCAACGAGGCGGTGAT
This sequence comes from Methanobacteriota archaeon, assembly GCA_012729095.1. Classification (GTDB taxonomy): domain Archaea; phylum Thermoplasmatota; class Thermoplasmata; order Methanomassiliicoccales; family UBA472; genus UBA472. Next base: position 34,241 of record JAAYDU010000009.1, read on the forward strand.
GACCGCCATTCGGGAAGCTGTTTCGGCCGGCAAGGGGGAGGACCCCGAGTCCATGAAGGACACGAAGGTGAGCATGAAACACGTTATGGACGCGGTGGAAAAGCACCGCCCCATTTCCCTACAGGAACTGAGCAAGTTCCAGAAGATAGCCAAGGATTTCGAGTATGTGAGGTGATGAGATGAGGAAAACAAGACGTGACGGTGATTGGAACGATCTTTTCCGTTCCTTCGATGATGAGTTCGATGTCATGCGGGAGCGCATGGACCGGCTGATGGAGGCGGCCCTGCGCGGGACCGGGGGAGACCCCCTGGTCTACGGGTTCTCCATGCGCACCGGCGCTGACGGAAGGCCGGTGGTGCAGGAGTTCGGAAACGTGCCGAGGGGAAGCGCTCCCCCGGATACCAGCTGCCGTGAACCCTTGACGGACGTGACGGAGGAGGGGGACAAGGTCCGGGTGATCGTTGAACTTCCGGGAGTTGACAAGCAGGACATCGACCTTCGTTCCGAGGGGCGCGAGCTGACCATATCCGTGGACACGGAACGCAAGAGGTTCTGCAAGGGTCTGGAGCTTCCCTGCGACGTTCGCCCGGACAGCGCCACCGCCGAGTACCGCAACGGGGTGCTGACGGTGCTCATGGACAAGGCGGCGCAGCTCAAGGGGAAGAGGATCGCCATAAACTGAGCAGGGGGCCTGGCCCCTTTTCA
>JAAYDU010000010.1 GCA_012729095.1 Methanobacteriota archaeon
CCAACTTCTGGAACGACACCACATACGGCAACCTGTGGGCCGACCGGACCTCTCCCGACGCCGAGAGCGACGGGATCGTGGACGAGCCATATCTGATCGATGGGGGGGATGCCAAGGACTATCTGCCCCTGGCCATCAGCTTGGCCGTTCTCTCTCCCGTCAACGGTCTGGTCACCGGGAATGCGAGCGTGGAGATTTCCGGAAACGCTGTAAGCTACTTCGGTGTGTCCCAGGTGACCTGGTACAACGACGCCACCGGCGGTTCCGGCACCTGCGTGGGAACCGAGACCTGGAGCGCCACTGTCGCACTTGCGGAGGGTTCCAACCACATAACCGTGACCATGACAGACCTCTCCGGCAACCAGGCCCACGCCACCATAACGCTGGTGCAGGACATCACCCCTCCAACGTTGGAGATAACCTCTCCTGAGGAGGGGGCCTTCACGGGCGGTTCGGTGACGGTCGTATGGACCGGAAGCGACGACATTTCAGGCATCTCCCACTACAACATCAGCATCGACGGCGGGGCCTGGATGACCGCCACCAGCCCCTACGCCTTCAATGGGCTGGCCCAGGGAGACCACGTCATTATCGTCAAAGCGTTCGACCTGGTAGGGAACAATGCCTCCGCGTCGGTGAACATGACCGTGGACGCCACTCCGCCGAACGTGGAGGTCCTTTCCCCGATGGGCGGATACGTGAACACCACAGGAAGCATAACAATCACCTGGACCGGGAATGACACCGATTCCGGGATAGATCATTACGAGGTCAGCTGGGAGGGTATGAATCCGGTCAGCGTTTCCAACGCTACGTTCACATACACCTTCACCGGCCTCAGCGACGGGTCGCACCTGCTCACGGTGGTAGCCGTGGACAAGGTCGGCCTTACCTCGCAGGACCAGGTGGCCGTGGTCGTGGACACCGGACCGCCCTCCCTGACCATCACCTACCCGGCTGAAGGCGGTTACGCGGCCAACAGCGACGTAACGGTCACCTGGTCCGGCAGCGACGCCGGGACCGGGATCGCCTATTACATTGCCAGCATCGAGGGGCTGGAGCCGTTCAACACCACCGGCAGCTCGTGCACTTTCAATGACCTGGCTGACGGCACCTACACGGTGCTGGTCAGCGCCTATGACCGACTGGGCAACTACCGAGATGTGACGGTGACCTTCACCGTGGACACCGTGGCCCCCACTCTGACGATAGTTACGCCGGAGGAGGGACAGCTGTTCAACACGACCTCGGTGACCATTTCCTGGAACACCACCGATGCCAATCCTGGAACGGCCCAGGTAAGATTCGACGATGAGGCATGGGCTGCGGCCACCGGGGAGGATTTCGTGAAGACGGCACTGACCGATGGTCATCACACCGCGTACGTCAAGGTGACCGACGCCGCCGGCAACTTCGTGGAGGGGATGGTCAACTTCACCGTCGACACCACCGCCCCCGCCGTGGCGTTCATCTCCCCGGAGGAAGGGTCCTTGGTAAACAGCTCGACCGGGATCGCGGAATGGACCGTGGACGACGCTGTCTCCAGTATAAGGGTTGACGGAGGCGCTTGGATAGAGATCGGTCCCAACACCAGCTGGGAATACTCCCTGGAGGACGGGGAGCACATCATCGAGGTCATGGTGACCGACCTGGCCGGCAACTCCGCTTCCGCCGCGCTGAACTTCACCGTGGACACCACGGCCCCCACTGCCAACGTTTCCCCTACCGGAAACCAGGAACCTCTGAGCCCGCTGGTCGTGGTCGAGTTCTCGGAGGCCATGAACCAGACCTCCGTGGAGATCGTGGTGGACGGAGCGGAGGGCAGCGTTGATTGGAACGGGAACAACGCCACGCTGACCTTGTCTGGAAGGCTGGCGTACGGCACTGCCTACAACGTCACCGTGACCGGTAAGGACCTGGCCGGTAACGTCATGACCGTTAACTGGACCTTCAGCACAATGTCGGTCGGAAGTATCCAGGGCGTGCTGGTCGACGGGGACGGCGACCCGTTGGCGGGAATATCCGTCCATCTGAGCGGCGGGGACATCGCAACCACCGACTCCCAGGGCAACTTCGCATTCGACCAGGTCATCGCCGGGAACTACACGCTGACCGTGGATGCGGATGGGTACGAGCCAATGTCCTTGAACGTTACCGTTGAGAACGACGGCCCCACGGACCTGGGCGAGATCGCCCTTGTTTCCACGGGCGAGGAGGACGGCGGCGGAAGCTCGATCTGGCTGTACGCCATCATAGCCATCGTGGTGTTGGCGGTAGTGGGCGTCGCGGCTTTCGTCTTCCTGAGGAAGAAATAAGCACGCCCGGTCAAACCTCTTACCCCATTCTTTTCTTTATTACGAACTGTCTGATGGAAAGGGTTATTCGCCTTAGGCGCTCTCTAAGGTCCATGGTCCGCCTGAGAGATGTCGGCGAGAAGCGCATGGTCCGCTCCATAGCGTCCATGCTGAGCACCTCCGCCTATCTAGGTCCAGGGGACGACGCGGCCGCCATCGAGTTCGGCGGCAGGTATCTGGTGGTGAGCACCGACATGCTCTGGGAGACCACGCACTTTCATCCCCGGATGTCCTGGCGCCAGAAGGGATGGATGGCCGCGGCGGTCAACCTCAGCGACATCGCGGCCATGGGGGCGCAGCCTCTGGGATTGCTGCTGGCCATGGGATTGCCGGCGGACCTTAACGAGAAGGACGTCCGGGAAATGGTGCAGGGTGCCGCGGACTGCTGCGACAATTTCGGCACCGACTATTTGGGAGGGGACACCAAGGAATGCTCCGAACTGGTGCTGACGGGAACCTCATTAGGTTCAGCTCCAAAGAACGGTCTACTGGCCCGGAAGGGGTCTCGTCCCGGGGATGTGCTCATGATGACCGGGACCGCCGGTATGGCATCCGCAGGACTGCTGGCGCTGGAGCACGATGTTGCGTCCGATAGGGCCATCAAGGACCTCTTCGAACCGCAGCCCCGCATCAAGGAGGGCACCTTGCTCTCATCCACCGGCCAGGTCACCTCCTGCATGGACACTTCCGACGGGCTGTCGATGTCCTTGCGCGAGCTGGGCGAGGCGAGCGGCGTTTCGTTCGAGGTTGACGGGTCATCCGTTCCGATCGATCCGGAGGTGGTGAGGCTGGCCAAGATCGCCGAGAAGGACCATATGGAGTTAGCTCTCCAAGGCGGAGGCGACTATCAGCTGCTCTTCACCGTCCGGCCGGAGGGCGTGGAAGTTGTCACGAACGCTCTGGGCAACGAGGCCAAGGTCATCGGGCGCTGCATCGAGGGAACGAGGAACGTTCTGGTCATGGGAAAGGACCGCATGGAACTGGAGCCGAAGGGGTATGAGCATTTCCGGCGCTGATCTGAAGGATGCCCTGTTCTGGGAAACGGAAAAGGACGCGGTGCGCTGCCACCTCTGCCCGCATTCCTGCCTGATCAAGGATGGAAAGGTTGGGATATGCAGGGTCCGCCAGAACGTCGGCGGCACCTTGAAGGCCTTAAGCTACGGGCTGGTGTCCTCGATGCACCCGGACCCCCTGGAGAAAAAGCCCCTCTTCCACTTCCATCCCGGAGAACCCGTCCTGTCGTTCGGGGGTCTGAGCTGCAACCTGCGCTGCCAGCACTGCCAGAACTTCACCATCGCCCAGATCGGTCTCGACAGCGGCATGTCCCGCTACGTCCCGCCGGAGGACGTCCCTGCAATGTGCTACCGCAGCGGCTCCAAAGGCGCGGCCTGGACCTACAACGAGCCCACCATCTGGTACGAGTATATGTTGGAGGCGAGCCGCCTGTGCAAGGAGAACGGGCTTTTCACCGTCTCCGTCACCAACGGCTTCATACAGGAGGCACCGCTCCGTTCCTTGAAAGGGGTCATAGATGCCATGAACGTCGACGTCAAGGGCTTCACGGAGGATTTCTACGGGGAGGTGTGCAAGGGCCAGCTGGCGCCGGTTCTGAGGGCGTGCGAGGTGGCCAAGGAGATCGGTGTTCACGTCGAACTCACGTACCTCATAATTCCGGGGAAGAACGACCGGCGGAAGGAGATCTCGGACTTCTGCCAGTGGGTACGCGATCGCATGGGAACGGGCACGCCGGTGCACTTCTCGCGCTTCCATCCCGATTACCAGATGGACCACGTGCCGCCGACCCCGCGTTCCACCATGGACATGGCGATGAAAGAGGGAATGGCCCACGGGCTGGATTACGTTTACGTCGGCAACATCGCCACCGAGCGGGGGGAGAACACCTACTGCCCGAATTGCGGCTCGCTTCTCGTTCGCCGCTCCGGCTTCTCCGCCGAAGTACTTGGAATAAAGGATAGGGCATGCTCCAAGTGCGGACGGACCACGGACATCGTTTGGTGATGCAGCTCAAGCGCCCATGGCGTACAGAAGGAGGTTCCCCATCAGAAGGGAGAAGGGCAACGCCAGCGTCAACGGTATCAGGAACGGCACCTTGGGGGTGACCCACGGCCGCTCCACGCCCGCTTGGCAGAGGTCTTCCCAGCCCGCCTCATCGTCCGAGCGGGGGAACAGCGTCGTCCTCACCGCGCCGTTGACAACGCGCTCCATTGGCCAGACGTGCTTCTTCCTGGCATCCTCGACGGTCATCCTGGTGCCGAACAGCATCACCGGGAATCGGACGTCCCTTCTCAACAGGTTCACAACGAGCATGCCCACGGGCACCAGCAAGGTCAGTATGGCGCCGTTGAAAAGCACCAGCACCGGGAACGGGAGCACGGTCAACGCGGCCGGGTCGTTAAGCTCCAATAGCGGCAGTCCGGCCAGTTCCGGATATGACGGGAACACCAGCGAGAGGGCCATCAACGCTTTGGCATCCGCTCCACCCTTTATCACATCCAGCTGATACAGGACGAAGAAGAACAACATGAGCAGCGGTATGGAGAGCATGGTCCAATACCCGCTCTCCCCGAAATGCTCCGCGCTGAGGTATCCGTAGGCCAGCAGCGTCGATATGTACAGCAGGAGGGGCGGAAGGTTCACCCCGTCCTCGAACATGCCCGGCCGGTCCCACAGCAGGTCCATGAAGACCAGGGTGATGAGGACCAGGCATATCAGGAACGTCCAGTCCGCCCCCTCGATCGCGAGCTGAACGCCGAAGAACAGGCCGCCTCCGACACCCATCACGTACCAGTGAAGGTCCGAGGCGGTGCGGGTGCGCCAGTCGGAAACGGAGGCAACCACCATGATGGCCAGGGCCAGAATCAGCCTGGCCCAGGTCAGTTCTTCCATGCCAGGTCCATAAGCGAAGCGACGATTAATGGTTTGCCCATGCCACCGGCGAGAAATCCTATATAGGATGTAAGTTCTCGCCTGGCTGGGGACCTTGTGTTATGATGTCTAGAAGGGCGACCCTAAACTTCGCCGGGCTGGCTCTCCTCGGCCTCTTGTTGTCAGTGGCAGCCTTGGCACCCTCAGTTTCCGCGGCCCCGGTCAATTCCTTCCTCATCGGTGACGAGGACCAGGAGATATGGGCGGGTGACAGCGTCACCTTCGAGTGGATGGTATACAACAACGATTCCGTGCCATACGCCATAATGCCGTCCGTTTCGCCCTCCGGCAGCTCGAGGTACTCCACCTCCTTCGATCGGACACATCTCATGCTGTACCCAGGGGAATCGGGGTCCGTCAGCATGAAGGTGGAAACCGGCAAGGAGATGGCAGCGACCGTCATCTCTTTTCAGGTGCGCTTCGACATCTTTCAAATGAACGACCAGGGGAACGTGATGACCATCAACGACACGGTGGGTCTGAAGGTCGTTCCCGTCCTGGGGACGATGGTCGGTCAGAACAAGATACTGGGCATTTGGGACAACGAGCTGCCCTCGCCTCTGGATGGGAACGCCGGGGCCTTCGCGGTCAGCGTGGGAGCATGGGCGCTGCTGGCATCCTTCATCCTTTTGGTGGCCGACCCGATGCTGCACAAGCTCACAGCCAAGACCAAGTTGGCCCTGGACGACATGCTGCTCAGGATAATCCGGGGGCCGGTCCTGCTGCTGGTCGTTCTGTACGGGGGTATCAGCTCCCTGGAGATATTCAACCTGGACCGCACGATCATAGCCGATTTGGAGACAGTTTACAGCGTCGTCCTGGTCATGGCCTTGGCCTGGCTCACGTACAAGGTATACGATGGAGTGATAATTGATTTCGGTCACAGGCTGGCCGCCAAGACCGATTCCGAGGTCGATGATGTGCTCATCCCTATATTGGAGAAGCTGGGGATGATAATCATACCCGTTGTGGCCTTCGCCGTTATCCTGAGCATGTTCGGGTACAACCTAACGGTTATACTGGCCGGGCTTGGTTTCATGGGCATAGTGATAGGTTATGCGGCCCAGGCCACCCTGGCCAACTTCTTCGCCGGGCTGCAGATGATGTTCGATCGCCCCTTCAAGATCGGTGACCTTCTCCGGCTGGACAACGGCGACATCTGCGAGGTGCGCCAGATCGGCATGCGCGCCACCGACCTGTACAACACCTTCACCAACGAGATGGTGATCGTGCCGAACAACGACATTGCCAACAAGAAGATCGTGAACATGGTCCAGCCGGACCGCAAGCTCAAGATCGCCGTCGGAGTGGGCGTGGCCTACGGTAGCGACGTGGCACTGGTCCTTCGTCTCATGAAGGAGGTCGCCCATTCCCTTCCCGAGGTCATGAGCGACCCGGACCACGAGACGGTGGTCCGCTTCAGCGAGTTCGCCGATTCATCTCTCAACTTCACCGCCTTCATATGGGTCAAGGACCTGGACATGCAGTACAAGGTGGCCTCCGACTTCCGCGCCGAGCTGCTGCGCAGGTTCGACGGTCTCGGCATCGAGATACCGTTCCCCCAGACAGTGGTCTGGCTCAAGGGCCCTGAGAACGTCGGGAAGGATTGAACGACGAAAGGGATATGCTCCCTCAGGACAATGTACAGGGGCGTCAAGGAGGGGAAAATGGACGTCACAGGGGCGATAAAGACCAGGAGGAGCATCAGAAAGTTCAGGCGCATGGAGATGCCCGTGGATATGCTGGACCATCTGTTGGAGATGGCCCGCGTCGCACCATCCGGAGCGAACCGCCAGTCATGGGAGATGGTGGTCATAACCGACCGTCTTCGGTTGAAGGGGCTGGTGCCGATATGCAAGGACCAGGCGTTCGTAGGCGACTGCTCGGCGTTCCTGGTGGGCATAGACGATCCCCATCAGAAGTGGGCCAAGGTGGACCTCACCATAGCCATGGACCACCTGTCCCTGGCGGCGGTCGAGGAAGGCCTGGGCACATGCTGGATCGGGGCGTTCGACCAGGCCCGGATGTCCGAGTACATCGGCCTTCCCGCCGATCGCAAGGTGACAGTGTGCATGGCGCTGGGATATCCGGATGAGACGCCGCCTGCCCGGGGACGGAAGAAGGGAGAGGAACTTTTCAGCTGGGACCGCTACGGCGAGCGGGACAGGATATGATACACCGGGATGTCCATCTCCAGGACCATGACCTCCGCCTTGAGGTCTTCAAGCTGGTGGCGCAGGTCCCCAAGGGTAAGGTGTCCACGTACGGGGCCATAGCCAAGGCGCTGGGCGATGTCGCCGCGTCCCGGGCCGTGGGGATGATACTGTCCGCCGACCGGGAGAGGCCTTTCAGCGTCCCCTGCCACCGGGTCATATACTCGGACGGGCGCACAGGCTGGTACGCTGGAATGGGCCGTGGCGCGGACAGAAAGAGGGATATGCTTCGCTGTGAGGGCGTGCGCGTTGAGGATGGCAGGGTGGCCGACCTGGATAACGCCGTGTTCACCGATCTCACCGGAAGTTCGATGCTGGCACGCTTGGCCGAGGCGCAGGGCGAGGTTTCCTCACTGGTTTCCCAGGAAGGGGATGCCGCGAGTTTCGAGCGCCTGGCCGGACTGGACGTTTCCTATCGGGGGGACGAGGCCTTCGCCGCCATGGTCGTCTTGGACAGGAGAGGCAACGTTCTGGAGGAGCGCACCGCCCGGTGCAGGGTGAGCTTTCCCTACGTGCCGGGCTATCTGGGCTTCCGGGAGATGCGGCCTTACACCGCGGTGATGGGAGAGCCGAGGAAGGACACGCTGTACATGATCGACGGGCACGGCCGGGCCCACCCGCGCCAGGCCGGGGTGGCCTGCCAGTTCGGCGTCGTGCACGGGGTGGCCGCGGCCGGCGTGGCCAAGACCATACTCAGCGGGGTCATGAAGGGCGACTCCCTGGTTCTGAACGGGGAGGTGGCCGGCAGGCTGGTTCGCACCCGTGAGGACAGGGCGTATTTCGCCTCCGTGGGACACATGGCCAGCCTGGATTCCGTCAGCGACCTGGTCTCAAGTCTGCCGCAGGACCCCATGATAAGGGCGCACAGGCTGGCCACCCGGGAGCGCAAGGCGGCTCACGCAGCGACCCTCCCGTGCTAGACGATGATTATTTGAATAACATTAATAGAGGAGGAGCGCAGAGAACGCAGAAGCATAATGTACCGTGAGAAAACAGCGCCAGCTCGGTACGGGACGCTATATCATGACAAGGGTTCCGTACCTAGCCGCCAATGTGTGACCCCTCGTTTCCCCTCCATAACCGGATTGGGGCCATGGGATCCTATCTGCCGAACTGGCAAGGCCGCTCGGTTCGAGGAACGCTCGCCGCCAGCCTGGCCATCGCACACCTCTTCCTGGACTTTGAGAGGTCGTGTATGACCTCTCCGGCCTTAAAGTGCGACACTGGATGCATCTCTCCCGAAGAACGGAAGAAGATTCTTTCCAAGTTCAACTCCCTGCTATTCTGGGTCGGTGAGACCATACCAAGCACAATAACGGTGGACGGAGAGGACATACCCCTCCGGGACGTGGTTTTCAAGTTCATAACCTCCCCCTGCCCCTGTGACGAGACCATACACGCGGCGCACGAGCTCGCCTCGGAGCTCGAGTGCATGGCCAGGGCGATGCAGGAGGACCTGTCGGTCAAGAAGGTGGACCGTGACCGGGCCTATGAGATCATGCACGAGGCGCTGGGCCTTCTCCGGGCGGTCGATCAACTGCGGAACATCAAAAGGGACGAATGCGAGCTGAAGGCCAGGGCGACCTTGAGCAGGGTCAATGACGAGCGCCGCTGGATGGAGTTCGTGCGCAAGATCACGATATGAAATGGCGGGCCGGCGAGAACGAAGGCGGTCGTGCAAGGGGCTGCTTCTCGGACTTCCGAACCCCCCGGTTGCAACGTATCTTTACAATTATAGAGCGTTTTCTAGGAATATATTAATAATATTTTACTATTAAGTCAAATTTGAATACGAAATCGATAAAAAACCCTAGGAGGATGATGTGTTGATCGATCACCTAGATGATAAGATAATTGAGATCTTGAAGAAGGACTCCAGGAAGCCCTTCGTGGAGATAGCCAACGAGCTAGAGGTATCCGAGGGCACCATTCGTTCACGTGTGAAAAAACTGTTCGAGGAGGGCGTGATCCAGGCCTTCACCATAAAGACCAGCAGCAAGAACGTCAAGGCCCTGGTGGAGCTCAAGATAGATGTCAACGTGAACACCTCCGAGATCGCCGATCAGATAGCGAGCTTCCCTGGCGTCTCCGAGGTGTACGAGGTCACTGGCGAGGAGGATATCGTGGCGATCATTGATGTCACCTCCTCCCCGCAGTTGAACGAAATAATCGAACGCATACGCCGCTACGAAAACGTGGAATCCACAAGGACGCGGCTGATACTCAAGGAGCATTTTGGAGCTGATTAGTATGTTCAAGGGATGCGCCACCGCGCTGATAACCCCCTTCCGGGAGGACGGGGAGATAGACGAGGAAGGGCTCAGGGAACTGGTGAGGATGCAGGAGGCGGCAGGCGTGGATGCGATAGTGCCTTGCGGCACCACCGGGGAGTCGGCCACGCTCGCCCACAAGGAGCACCTGAAGGTCATAGGGATAGTTAGGGAGGAGGCCAAGAAGGCCCAGGTGATCGCCGGGGCCGGTAGCAACGCCACCCATGAGGCCATACACCTGTCCAAGGGGGCCAAGGACCTGGGCGTTGACGGAGTTCTGCTCATATCGCCGTACTACAACAAGCCCAATCAGAAGGGGATATTCCGTCATTACGAGGCCATAGCCAAGGCGGTCGACGTCCCCATCGTCGTCTACAACGTGCCCAGCCGGACCAGTTCCAACATCGCCGCCGGAACGATAAGGCGGCTGGCCGAAATACCCAACATAGTGGCGGTCAAGGAGGCCAGCGGGAACATGTCCCAGATCAACGCCATACTGGCCGGCGTTCCGGACAGCTTCAGCGTGCTGTCCGGGGACGACCTGATGACATTTCCAATGATGGCGCTGGGGGCCAAGGGAGTGATATCGGTCACCTCGAACGTGGTCCCGGAGATGATGGTCAAGTTGACGCACGCCGCCCTGGAAGGGGATTGGGCGAAAGCTCGGGAACTGCATTTCAAGTTGCTGCCCCTGTTCAACGACCTGTTCCTGGACACCAACCCGATACCGGTCAAGACCGCCATGCGAATGCTGAAGAGGCCCGCCGGCGTGTTCCGGCTGCCGCTCTGCGACATGGAACCGGCCACCGCGGAGGTCCTCAGGAAGACCCTGGCCGACATGGGCCTGATCTGATATCTCAGGAGGCTTCCAGAGATGATCGACGTAACGGTAGCCGGAGCCACAGGCAAGCTGGGCTCCATGGTATGCTCCCTGGTGCGGGAACAGGAGGACATGAGGCTGGTCGGAGCGATAGTCTCCGCGGAAGGAGGAAAGGCCGGGACCGAGCTGTATCCCGGTGTCATGGCCGCAGGGCCGGAAGGTCTGGAGGAGGCGTGCAGGCGCAGCACGGTGCTGGTCGACGTGACCAGCGCCGCGGCCGTTGAAAGGAATCTGCCGGTCGCCCTGAGCTCCGGAACGAACCTGGTGGTGGGCACCACCGGGCTCTCGTCCGAAACTCTGGACCGCATCGGTGAGATGGTCGGTCGTAACGGCTCCTCGGCCCTGATAACCCCCAACTTCTCCATAGGCGTCAACGTGTTCTGGAAAGCGTGCCAGATGCTGGCGCGCGCCTTGCCCGAATACGAAGTGGAGGTAATCGAGATGCATCACGACAGGAAGAAGGACGCCCCCTCCGGAACGGCCGTAAAGGCCGTCCAGATCATCTCGGCCGAGACTGGCGTGGACCGCCTCGTGCACGGGAGGGAGGGCATGGTCGGCGCCCGGGGCAGGGAGATCGGGGTTCACGCCATCCGCGCCGGGGACATCGTCGGCGAGCACACGGTCATGTTCGCCGGCAACCGGGAGAGGATAGAGCTCACGCATCGCGCGCATTCCCGCATGGCCTTCGCCGAGGGCTGCATAGCCGCCATCAGGTGGGTGGCGCCGAGGAAGGACGGCAAGGTCCATGGAATGGACGAGGTGCTCGGGATATGAGGAAGATCATGAAGTTCGGCGGCACCAGCGTGGGCTCCGGCGAGGCCATGTCCCGCACCGCGGACATCATCATGTCCTACGATTGCCAGAGGGCGGTGGTGGTATCGGCCATGTCCGGAGTGACCAACTCCCTGCTGGAAATGATTGAGGACGCGCGTAAGGAGGTACCGGAGCACCTGAACTGGCTGAGGCAGAGGCACCTGGACGCCGTCCGAGGCAACGTATCTCCCGATATCATGCCCGAGTACTTGGAACAGCTGGAGTACCGGCTTTCCGGCCTGGGGCATCTGATACACCTATACCGGCAGGATGAGAACCGCATAATGTACCAGGACGCCCTGGCCAGCTGGGGGGAGCGCCTTTCCTCCTTAACGCTGTCCTTCGTCCTGCGCGCCCGCGGGGCGGACTCCCTGGCCCTGACCTCCGAAGATGTGGGACTGGTGGCATCGGGTCCTCCCGGGAACGGAAGCGCCGTGCTGCAGGCCACTGAGTGCAACCTTCGGAGGACGCTCGTCCCCCTGCTCAACGAGGGCAAGGTGCCCATCATAACCGGCTATTACGGAGCGGACGGAAGGGGCCGGCCGCTTACCTTCGGAAGGGGGGGCTCCGATTACTCCGCGTCCGTGATCGGCCACGGCGTGGACGCTGACGTTGTGGAGATATGGACCGACGTGGACGGTTTCATGTCCGCAGATCCCCGCGTGGTCAAGGGCGCACGCACCATCGCGGAGATGGAGTACGGCGAGGCCGCCGAACTTGCCTACTTCGGAGCAAAGGTCCTTCACCCCCGGACCGTCGAACCGGCCAAGCGCAAGGGGGTCGCCGTGCTGGTCAAGAACACCTTCAATCCCCTCGGGCAGGGAACGCGCATACACGGGCTGACCAGGACCAACAAGGACCTGCTCCGGAGCGTGGCCCTTAAAACAGGTCTCGCCATAGTCAAGATATACTCCTCCGAGCTGGTCTACCAGCCCGACCTGGTGGCCAGGGTCCTGGGTGCGATAAGCGCCGACGGGACCACCATATACGCGGTATCGACCTCGCTGTCGACATTGGCCGTGGTGGTTCCGGTGGAATCGGTGCAGGAGGTGTGCTCTCGGCTGAAAGGCTTCCGCGACCAGGTGGAGGCCGTAAAGGTCAAGGAGGATGCCGCCCTCATCTGCGCGGTCGGCGACGGCATGCTGGAGAGCTGCGGCGTCTCCGCCAAGATATTCGCAGCGGTGGCCGACGTGGGGGCCAACGTGGAGCTGATCTCCGAAGGCGCTTCGGACATAGCGCTCAACTTCATGGTCGGCGGCTCCAAGGCCGTGGACGTGGTGAAACGATTGCACGAACTCTACATAGGTGCTTGAATGAGGGATTTCCAGAGGAGAAAGGACAACATGCTCATCGGCGGCGTATCGATCGCCAAGCTGGTGGGGCGCTTCGGCACACCGCTCATGGTCACTGACGAGAACGCCCTTCGGGAGAACTACAGGGCCGTACACAATGCGTTCAACGCCGTTTTTCCCACCAGGGTGAACTACGCCTGCAAGGCCAACAGCAATCTCAGCCTGCTGCGAGTGCTGGAGCAGGAGGGTTCGTGCATCGACGCCGTCTCCATCGGCGAGGTCGAGGCCTGCCTGAAAGCGGGGTTCTCGGCAGAGCGCATACTGTACACTGGCGTGAGCGTGTCGGACGATGAGATGCGCCAGCTGGTGGAGAGAAAGGTCCCTATAAACATCGATTCCATAGGCCAGCTGAGGCGCTTGGCGGCTCTGGACAACGGCCATCCCATATCGCTGCGTGTCAATCCCGACGTGGGCTCAGGCCACTCGCAGAAGGTGGTCACCGGCACCAAGGGGGCCAAGTTCGGCATACCCAAGGACGAGATAGTGGCAGCCTTCGCCGAGGCCGTCAAGCTGGGATTCTCCCCGAAGGGGCTGCACGCCCATACCGGGTCCGGAGGTAGCGACCCGACGGTGTTCGGAAGGGTGACCGAGGTGCTGGTTGGGATATTCGAAAGGGTGCGCGGCGAGCTAGGCATAGACCTCGAGTTCCTGGACATAGGCGGAGGTATCGGCATACCCTATCGCCCGGAGGAGCTGAGGGCTGACCTGGAGGCCATAGCCTCCGAGGTGGCCAGCAAGCTGCAGGGCAGCGGGGTGAGGACCCTGGTCATAGAGCCCGGGAGGTACATCGTGGCCGACACCACCGTCCTGCTGACCAGGGTGAACGACGTCAAGTCCACGCCGGTGAAGGAATACGTGCTGGTGGACGCCGGCTTCAACACCCTGATCCGCCCGGCGTTCTACGATTCATACCATCACGTGGCCGTGGCTAACAAGTTCGGGCAGCAGGCCCAGCTCAAGTATGACGTGGCCGGCCCGCTGTGCGAGACCGGGGACTACTTGGCCAAGGAACGCTACCTCCCGAAGGTGGAGGTGGGAGACACGATATGCGTGTACGACGTGGGCGCGTACGGCTTCTCCATGTCCTCCAACTACAACACCCGGCCGCGCTGCGCGGAGGTGCTGGTGAACGAAGGCAAGGCTTTCCTCATCAGGGAGCGGGAGGACATCAAGGACCTGTTCCGCCACCAGAAGATACCCTCGAGGCTGGGCCCATGAGGTTCTGGAAGTATCACGGGCTGGGCAACGACTTCGTGCTCGTGGAGAACTTCGACGGATCGGCGTCCAAGGAGCCCGATCACGTTCGCTCTGTCTGCCACCGGAGATTCGGCGTGGGGGCCGATGGGATACTTTACCTGGAGAGCAGCGACAAGGCCGACTTCGCCATGCGGGTAATGAACTCGGACGGTTCCGAGGCGGAGATGTGCGGCAACGGCATAAGGTGCCTGGCGAAGCACGTTTACGACATGGGGCACAAGAGATCGGAAAGGATGAGCATTGACACACTGTCCGGGGTTATGGACGTCTCCCTGGAGATCATGGGCGGGAAGGCCGAGACGGCCACGGTGGACATGGGGCGCCCCCGGCTTGAACGCTCCGAGATACCGGTGATCGGGGAGGGAAGGTTCGTGGACCAGGGGATCGAGGCGGAGGGCCGGACGCTGCACGGGACCGCCGTCTCCATGGGCAATCCTCATCTGGTGATATTCGATGAGCTATCCGAGGAGGACAGGGACCTGCTTGGACCGATCGTGCACGCGAACCAACTGTTCCCCAAGCGCACAAACGTGGAATTCGTTAAATCGGTGGATGGGATACTGGAGGTGAAGGTCTACGAGAGAGGGGCGGGATGGACCATGGCCTGCGGGACCGGAGCTTGCGCGACGGCGGTCGCGGCCGGTATTCTGGGCAAGGCCGAGCTCGGCAAGGAGGTCCAGGTCCGTCTCCCCGGCGGTAGCCTATGGATACTGGTCTCAGAGGACCTTTCCCGGGTGACCATGCGCGGCCCGGCCGCGCTGGTGTTCGAAGGAAACATGTGAGTGATGAAGATGGGATTCGATTACGCTAACAGGCTGAAGATGCTGCCTCCCTATCTTTTCGCGGAGATAGAGGAGAAGGTGGAGAAGAAGAGAAAGGAAGGGATGGACATCATAGACCTGGGCATCGGCGACCCCGATCTCCCCACTCCCCAACCCATACTGGACTGCATCAAGAAGGAGCTGCAGGACCCGGATAACCACCGCTATCCGTCCAGCGCGGGAGAGGCGGACACCAGGCGGGCCATTGCCCAGTGGTACAAGAGGCGCTTCAACGTGAACGTGGACCCCAACGGGGAGGTGGCCATACTCATCGGTTCCAAAGAGGGGCTGGCCAACATCTGCCGGGCCTTCGTGAACCCCGGCGAGAAGGTGCTGGTGCCGGACCCGGCCTATCCGGTGTACGCCCAGGGCGCGGCGCTGCTGACGGATGCCGTGCCGCTGCGCTTCCCTCTGCTGGCCGAGAAAGGCTTCCTGCCGGAAATGGACTCCATGCCGACCGACGCCCGCATGATATACCTGAACTACCCGAACAACCCCACCGGGGCGGTGTGCGACGAGGACTTCCTTCTGCAGGCCCACCGGTGGTGCAACGAGACCAACACCATCTTCTGTTATGACAACGCCTACTCCGAGATGACCTTCGATGATTACGTGGCGCCCTCGGCGATAAAGGTGGGGCACAACGATGGCATCATAGAGTTCTGCTCGCTCTCGAAGACGTTCAACATGACCGGATACCGCATGGGATATGCGGTGGGGGACGCCAACCTCATCGCTGGACTGAAGAAGGTCAAGTCCCAGATAGATTCCGGCGCCCCGAAGTTCCTGCAGAAGGCCATGAGCATGGCGCTGGGTGAGTACAAGGGCGCGGAGAGGCCGCAGATGGTGCAGGACAACATCAACGTCTACCAGGAGCGCAGGGACGTGCTGGTGAGAGGGCTGCGCAAGCTGGGTTTCAAGGTCGATCCGCCCAAGGCGACCTTCTACCTGTGGTTGAAGGTGGACGGTCCCTCCCTCAAGTTCGCCGAGGACCTGCTGGGGGCGGGCATAGTCGTCACCCCCGGCATAGGCTTCGGCAAGGGCGGGGAGGGCTACGTGCGCATGGCCACCACTCAGACCTCGGAAAGGATCGAGGAGGCCCTTGAGCGCATGGCCAAGGTGCTGTGATCCGCACGCCATGACACAAGCCCCCTTCGACGAGCTCGCTGGCGATTACGACCAATGGTTCGAGAGGAACGGCTGCACGTACTCCTCGGAACTTTCCGCGCTGCGCGCGTCCCTGCCTGCGGGTCTAGGGTTGGAGATAGGGGTAGGAACGGGCCGCTTCGCCGCCCCGCTGGCCATCTCCGTGGGTCTGGACCCATCCGTGCCCATGCTCAGGGCGGCCGCGGGCAGGGGGGTTCCGGTGGTGCGGGGCCTGGCGGAAAGGCTTCCCTTCCGCGACGGCGCCTTCGACTTCGCCCTGCTGGTCACCGTCCTGTGCTTCGTGAAGGACCCATTGGCGGCATTGAGGGAGGCCTTTCGGGTGACGCGCCCAGATGGCCGTTTGATCGTCGGCCTGCTGGACAGGGCAAGCCCTCTGGGAAAGGTCTACGAGGTCAAGGCCGCTGAAAGCCGTTTCTACGGCACGGCCAGATTCCTTTCGGTACAGGAGGCCGAAGGGCTGATGCTGGACGCCGGATGGCACGTGGAAGGCGTCCGCCAGGCCGTTTTCGACAAGGAGGTTCAGGCCACGTTCCTGGAGGGGCACGGCCAGGGGCTTTTCGCGGTCATCTCCGCCCGGAAGTGATCTAGCAGGTCTTTGGCCTCTTGTAGCCCCTCACTCCTCTCTCGTAGGCCTTGTTCACGATATCGATCATTGCCTCGTCGTTGCGCGGCACGCCCTCGCCCAGGGACAGCAGCATGTACTCCGCCAGGTCGTAGACCATGGGGCCGTCCGCCGGTCGTCCCTCTATCAGGTTCTGGCGGCAGCCGGCGCAGTTGGTTATTATGATATCGCCACCTTCCGATGCCACCTGCTCATGCTCCAGGCAGGAGGCCTTTATGGACTCGGTCGGATGGTTCAACCTAACCCCTCCGCCGAACCCGCAGCAACCTGAACCCTGGGGGTCTGGGTTCATAAGCTGGGTTCCGGGAACCCTCTCCAGCAGGTCCCGTGGCTCCTTGAACATCCCGGCGCCCCTGGTCAGGTGGCACGGGTCGTGATAGAACACCTTCCCCCCGGCCTTGTCCCCAGGAACAAGCTTCCCCTGGTCGATAAGATCGCCCAGGAACTGGGATGCCTGCACCACCTCGAAGCCCAGCGGCCCGAACATTCCCGGATAGGCCTTGGACAGGGCCATGAAGCAGCCCGGACAGGATACGACGACCTTCTTGGCCCCCATCTCCCTCAGCTTGGCGATGACCTTGGGGCCGTTGGCCTTGATGACGGCCGGATTCCCGGTGCCGGCCGCGGCCAGGCCGCAGCAGTAGTCCAGGCCGTCCAGGACCGAGAAGTCCACCCCGGCCCTCTCCATCAGGCGGGTGATGGCCAGCACCATGGTCTTGTGGATGTAGCTGGAATAGCAGCCGGGGTAGTAGACCACGTCTGCCTTGCGGGGCTCGAAGTGCAGGGGCTCCTCCACCTCCGCCGCGGTCTTGAATATGTTGCGGTCGTAACCGGGGTCGCAGATGAAGTTGATGTCCGACAGGCCAACGGCGCTCACCCTCTTCAGCCTGGCCTCCTTGATCAGCAGTTTGAGGCTCAGGTCCTCCGGGCACACCGATTCGCACTTCCCGCAGGTCAGGCAAAGGGTGATGTCGTACCCGGTCTCCTTGCCGTTACTAAGGTAGTCTATCAGGGAATCGATAATGTCCACGTCCGAGTACTGAGAGCAGGCGTCCACGCACTTCCCGCATCTCAGGCATCGCTCGTCATATTCCGAGGGGTCCATGAACGGATATTTCAGGGACGGCTTATAAAGCAGTGATAAGAACAGTACGTGAGCGCTGTCGCTATCCCTTGGAGGTCTCCCTCGCATAGGCGGCCTTCAACGCCTCGACCACCGGCAGCTTCTTTCCCATCACATAGTTCTCCAAGGCGCCCCCACCAGTGCTCACGTAGGAGAAGCGCTCGCAGCAATGGTATCTCTGGGCGGCGCTCACGGTATGCCCTCCGCCTATCACCGAAAAAGCGCCCGATGACACGGTGGCCTCCATAAGGGCCTTGGTGCCAAGGGAGAACTCCTCCCGCTCAATCACCCCGGCCGGTCCGGAGATGAACACGGTGCACGCCCGCGATACGATATCGGAGAACCGTGCCGCCGTCTCCTTCCCGATGTCGGATATTGGCAGCTCGGACGGCAGTGCGCTGACGGGAACGTCCTTTCTGACGCCATTATCGTCCAGGGCCACGTCCACCGGGGTCTCGATGCGCTCGCCATATCTATCCAGGAGCGACTTGGCCGCCCTGAGGTTGTCCTCGGTGAACTCCTCCATGAGTATGCGCTCGCTACTTTCCCCCAAGGCCGTCCCCTTGGCCTTAAGGAAGGCGTTGCCGGCCAAACCGACCATAAGGACCTTGTCGGCGATGTTATCGCGCAGCACACGGTCCACCACCTTTATGGCATCGGCGAACTTTGAACCGCCGAGCACGAACACGCAGGGGTGCGATGGCGAGTCGATCACGTGCCGCAGGGCGTCCAGCTCCTTTTCCATAAGCAGGCCGGCTGCCGAAGGCAGGACCGCCTGGAACCCTACCAGCGAGCATTGGGAGCGATGGGCGGCGGCGAAGGCGTCGGATACGTAGACATCGGCCAGGGCGGACAGCTCGCGCACCATGTTGGAACGGGAATGCTCCTCCATGTCCAGTTTCTCCATCTCGCACATCTCGTCCCTGACGTTACGAAGCATGATGACCTCGCCAGGCCTCATGCGGGACACGGCCTTCCTGGCCACCTCCCCGCAGACGTCGTTCACGTAGGGGACCTCTGTCCCCAGCAGCTCGGACGCGCGCTTGGCATGGCGTTCCATGGAGGTGTAGTCCCACTTGCCCGGCCTGCTCTGATGGGCCAGTATGACGACCTTGGCCCCCCGGTCGAGCAGCGCGTGCAAGGTGGGCAATATCTCCCGGATACGGTTATCGTTGGCAAGGTCCAACGTGTCATGGTCGAGTGGGCTGTTTATGTCCACCCGGTAGATGACGGTCTTCCCCTTTACGTCCAGGTCGTCGATGGTGAAGTGGTCCTTCATGGATATACCCCAGGCGACCCCCTGAGCGGAGGGGCCGTGGAATCTCTGCGCTCACCTGATGGCGATGCTATAAAAAATGATTTGCCTGGAAAGGCCAGAGGGCCCAGTTGCATCGGCCGTTACAGGGGCGCTCACAATCACCGTTTATATCCTTAATCGTCATCTCCCCTTCTCAGGTACATCGCATGCCCGCTATCGTCGCAGAGGGACTGACCAAGAGGTTCGGGGATTTCGTGGCCGTGGACAATGTGAGCTTCGAGGTCCCGGAGAAGCAGTTCTTCGGGCTTCTGGGTCCCAACGGCGCGGGGAAGACCACCACCATACGCATGCTGACCGGCGTGCTCAGGCCCGAAGAGGGAAAGGTCTTCATCATGGGGGTGGACATGGACCGCGATCCGTTGAAGGCCAAATCGTCACTGGGCGTGATCCCCGAGGTGGGGAACGTGTATCCCGACCTCACCGCCCGGGAGAACCTGGAGATGTTCGGACGCTTCTACGGGCTGACCCGCCGCACCCGTTCCGAGAGGGCGGCGGCGCTGCTGGAAGAGCTGGGGCTGGGTGGAAGGGAGGACGAGCCGATCAAACGCTTCTCCAAGGGGATGAAGCAAAGGGTGAGCATCGGGTGCGCCATCATACACGAGCCCAAGCTGATATTCCTGGACGAGCCCACCGAAGGGCTGGACGTGCACAGCAGGCGCATGATCGTCGACAAGGTCAAGCGCATGAACAAGGCCGGAAGCACGGTGGTCCTCACCACTCACAACATCGAGGAGGCCAATCAGCTCTGCGACCGGGTTTGCATAGTCAACCGGGGAAATGTCGTGGCCCTGGACACCCCCAGCAACCTCCGCTCCACCTTCGAGGGGGCCCGCTCGGTGGAGGTTCTGTTCGACCGCCCGGTGGAATGCTCGGAGTTCTCCGACCAGTGCATCACCCGGGTGGAGGAAAAGGGCAACAAGATGCGTTTCTACACCTCCGACCCGGACGAGGCCATACGCAAGGTGATGAAGGTCAGGGGTGAAAAGGGGCTCACCATACTGGAGCTCAATACCCTGGCGCCCTCTCTGGAGGACGTCTTCGTCAAGCTGACGGAGGCCCCTCAATGAACCTGAGCATCGTGGCCAGAGGGGTCTCTTCCGTGGCCATCAAGGACATCAAGGTCTATTACAAGAAGGCCCCGGTGTTCATATTCGGTCTGATACTGCCGACCTTCCTGTTCTTCGCGTTCTTCATGGGACGGAACCTGGACCTCAGGACGTACTACCCCGGATTCCTGGCGATGTCCCTCTTCTTCACCGCCTCCTCGGTGGGGCCGCTCATAACCCCGTGGGAGAAGCAGACAGGGACCTTCGAGAGGCTGCTAACCCTCCCTGTCAGCATACCCGTGATCATAATGGGCGACACCCTGGCGGGAGCGGGCTTCGGGCTCATCATCAGCGGGCTGGTGTTCGCGTTCGGCCTGTTCATCACTCCCTTCGAGATAGGGCTGCTCTCCTTGCTCACCCTTCCCCTGCTGTTCGCGCTGGGGAACCTGTGCTTCGCCGCTCTCGGCGTCCTGCTCTCCTCACCGGCCGGCCCGGTGCCCGCCAACATAATGATGTTGTCCTCACTGGTTCGCTTCCCGCTGATCTTCATAAGCGGCGTGTTCGTGCCCCTCTCGGAGATGAGCGGGGCCTTCCTCGGGGTGACCATGCTATCCCCGCTGACCTATCTGGTGGACGGCTTCAACCAGGCTCTGGGGAATGAAGGGGTCATCCCTATGGCGATAGACCTTCTGGTGCTGCTGTCTTTCACCATCGCCTTCCTGCTGGCCGCCAACCACGTGCTGAAAAGAAAGGCCTTGAAGGGTTTGTGAGGGGGCCTGCGCCCCTGGCGTTCAAAGGCCGACGGCCCTGTTGGTCTTGGCGATGGAGGCCAGGTTGTCCTTCTCCAGCTTCATCATGGCCCTGATGCAGTCCACGTTCTCCGGCACCACGTCGCTCTCCTGGTGAATGGCCTGGTAATAGTAGAGGGTGTTGCCGACCACCTTCACGCCGTCCTTCCAGACCGCTATCTCCATCATGTCACCTCGGGGCCGCCCCAGGTCCTTGGCCAGCTCCATTATCTGGCCGGTGTTCTTTATGCCATCCTTGCCGGAGACCAATCTGACGCGGGGGGTCGAGGACCAAAGGTCCAACACCTCGGGCTCGCTGGCCGTCCTCTTCAGGTCCGCCGTGACGCAGTGCAGGTGCATCAGCGTCGTCGGGGTGACCACGGCCATGGTCTGTATGTCCAATCCTTGCATGACGGTCTTGACGTCCGGTCCGTGATGCGTTGGCAGCTTCAACGAGGGTTCTATGGCGTTAAGCGCCGCCCCCTTCTTGTCCGCCGGGTCGGCGCCGCGCCGTATGAGGGAGGCGAACACCTTGTTTATCCCGAAGGCCTGCTGCAATGGGAACAGCGTTCGAACCAATCCGGTGGTGTTGCAGGAGACCACCCGAGCGGAGGACGCCCCCCAGGCCTCGTGGTAATTGGCCAGGGCGTTGAAGGATATGCCCGTCATCTCATGCCCCTCCCCCCCCTGGTATATGCTCTTCGCTCCCGCCTTGTCATAGATATCCTTGTTCTTGGCCCCGGTCCCCCCCGGGGTGCAGTCAACGATAACATCCACCTTCTTCAGGAGGTCGTCCAAGATGCCCTGCACCTTGATGCCGCCCCTCTCGAAGTTGTCCAGGTCCTCTGAGCGCGCCGCGTACAGCGGGCAACCCTCACGTAAAGCGGTGGAAGCCTCGTATGAAGGCCTCGTCTTGGTAACACCGACGATCTCCATGTCGTCCTGTCTGTTCACAGCCCAAGCCACTCTCTTGCCTATGGTGCCGTATCCGTTGATCCCGACCTTGACCTTCATAACGTTCCTCCTCTACGAGGTCGGGATGTTCTCATCCGATAATGATTATTTTGGTGGGACCAGGGGTCCGTTGCGATGAAAAATGAAAAATTGAAAGGAAATGGGTTTAAGACGCTTGACCGCTCACTCCTTCTTGTTCTTGGCAGCGGCTTTGGCCTCTTCCTTGCTCTTGACCTTGTTGTAGGTCCTGGCGATCAGGATGATGGCGGCCACGGCCACTATGGTCACTATGATGGCGTAGATGAGGTATCCCATGAGGCCGCTCTCGGCCTCCCCGAACACCTCGTACATCAGCGCTTTGATGGTCTCGTTCCAGGCCAGAGCAGCCACCAAGCCAAAGGCGGCGGTCATCAGGGCGGCAATCTTGTCTATTACCTCCAATTTGAATGAACCCATGTATCGAACCTCCAAAAGATTTGTACAAAAACCATATCGCAAGTATTTAATAATATCTTATATGGCCAGCAAGTGTAAAAAGCCGGCGCGCCTCCGAGGCCCTCAACGGGCCACAGGGACCACGAAACCACCGGGCACATTTGAAATATCGGGGCGGGGATTTGGGAGGCATGGGCATAACGAGGTCCTTTGGCCAGACGGCCTATTACGGCATATGGTTCCTCAGATCGCTGCTGGGGTCCAAGAGGCCACTGGCCACCACCATGATAATCACATATCAATGCAACCTGAAATGCCAGCATTGCCACATAGCCGAGAACCTGCCTAACATCCCGCAGCCGCACAAGATGCCCTACGAGGTGGCGCTAGAGGAGATGAAGGCCTCCTACGACAGGGGGGCCAGGGTGCTGTTCTTCGAGGGCGGCGAGCCCACCCACTGGAACGATGGCGAGCGCACGCTGCTGGACCTCATCAAGGCCGGGCGGGACATAGGTTTCTTCGTCACCGGCTACACCACCAACGGGACGAACGTGTTCTACCTGGAGAGCGACGTCATCTCCGTCTCCCTGGACGGTCCTAGGGAGGCGCACGATTCCATCCGCTGCCAGGGAGTGTTCGACAAGCTGATGGAGAACCTCTCCAAGGTCGACCATCCCAACGTCTTCGCCAACATGGTGGTCATGCCAGACAACAAGCATCTGGTACGGGATACTGCGCAGATCGTCAAGGACAACCCGCGCATCAACGGGCTGATGATCAACTTCCTCACTCCCCCGCCGGACGCCAAGGTGCTCGGGCCTGATGACAAGCGCAAGGTCGTGGAGGAGGTGGTGGCCCTCAAGAAGGAAGGGTATCCGATACTGAACTCCAAGAAGGCTCTGAAGGAGCTTCTCATGGAGGACTACTCCAAGAAATGCCCGTTCTGGGCCTCGGAGTTCGTCCTTCCCGACCGCAGCAAGCTCTACGGCTGCCCGATGAGAGGGGAATCATGCAAGCGCTGCGGCTTCAACGCGGTGCGCGAGTACTCGCTGATAACCAGGGGAAGCATCTCTACCATACTGTCCATGGCAGGGCGTTTTGGACTGTCAACGAAATGATGATGAGCAGCTCGCTGAATATCACCATCTTCACGATCTGAGGGGCAGGCCTTATGAAGCGCAGGTCGTCGTTCTTGTCGCCAAGCCCCCTCACTATCTTCCTGCCCATGGGGACCGTGAGCAGGAGCAACAGGAACACAGGGTGGAAGTACGCCAGGCCCAGGTGCATGGCGTGGATGACCAGCATTATGATGCTGACGGCCGAGACCGCCCTCTCCAGACCGAGCCGAACGCACCAGTCCTTCTCCCCGCCCTTGACGTGCGCCTCGTAACCGGACATCTGATCGATGAAGCGCATCAGCATGACCGACGTTCCTATCGTCACCCCGATCAGGAACATCTGCCAGGACCACTCCGGCTTTATGACGAAGTAGGTGAAGAAGGACATCATGAAGAAAGAGGTGCCGACGTCCAGCTCCCCCAGTCCCCTGGCGCCAAGGTTCAGCGGGGGGGCGGTGTAGAAGTATGCCAGGAACAGGCCGATCGCTCCTAGGGCGATCACCAGCCAGCCGCCGTGCATGATGATAGGCAAGGCGGTCAAAAGCGCCATCGCGAGTATGACGACCAGAACGACCTTTCCGGTCCTCTCGCTCACGTCGCCCTTGTCAAAGATGTTACCGTCCCAGTAAACCCTTTCGTCGTACAGCTCCTTGATGGCATCCTTTCTCTCCGAGGTCATGAAGTCGAAGCGGGTGGCGTCAGTGCCGCTCTTGTGATCGTAATAATCGTTGCTGAGATTTGCGAACAGGGCGAAGAAGAAAACGTCCAAAGGTATCAGCACGGCGAGCAGCCACTCGTCCGTGACGGTCAGGGAGAAGGCCGCCCCGGTGACCGAGGCCATGACGAAAGGCAAGGTGTAGCTGATCCTCAGCATGTTCAGCAGCGTGCGGTACAACGACCTCTCCATCCACTCACCGCGACCGTTAGAACGGAAAGCGGATTTAACCCTTGCTCACAGGTAGCCGTTCTCCTGGTACCAGGCCACAGTCTCCGCCATGCCCTCCGGAAGGTCGTAAACAGGTTCGTAACCAAGGTCCCGCCGTGCGCGGTCGATCAGGAACGCCCTGTCGCTGGTCACGCTATCCACCGTCTCCCGCCTGTACAGGAAGTTCTCCCTTCCGATCAGCGCGTTGAATCCCTCGATGGGCAGCATCATAAGCTTGGCCAATGGTCTCGATACACGCCACCGGGGCTCGTTCTGCTGGAATATTCCGGCCAAAAGCCGGTACACCTCCTCGTAGGTGTACGGTCGGGCCTGGGTGATTATGTACGTGCCGCCGATGGACGCGGGGCTGTCCAGGGTCTTAACGAACGCCTGCACCACGTCCTTCACGTGCACGAACTGGATGTAGTTCTTGCCGGAACCTATTATGAACTTGGAGGCGAAGCCCTTGAAAGAGGTTATGAAGTAATAGGACACGTCGTCCACGTTGCTCGGTCCATATATCCCGGAGGGGCGCAATATGGTCCAATCGAGGCCGGACGATCTCACCAGCTCCTCCGCCCTGGCCTTGGAGCGTCCGTACTCGTACTGCGGGTTGAGAGGCGAATCCTCGTTCCCCGGCGGGTCCGAGACGGGGCCCATGGCCTCGGTGCTGCTGCAGTACAGAAAGCGTCTCACCCCGGCCTCCTGGCAGGCAGACAGCAGGTCGCCCGTGCCCCTGACGTTCACCTTGTCGTACAGCTCCTTCTTTCCCGTGAATGTGTAGTAGGCCGCCAGGTGCACCACGGCATCCACGCCCTTCAACGCTTGGATCATGGAATCCCGGTCGGTCAGGTCGAAGACCGCCTTCTCCAGTCCGAGGGCGTCGATTTTCTTGGTGTCGCTCCCCTGGCGGCGGGCGCATACCGGAACATGCGGCCCCCTGGCCATCTCCTCGATCAGGTGCCCGCCCAGGAACCCGGTGGCCCCGGTGACCAGCACTCTCAAAGCTGCCCCTCCAGGGCGGCGTTGGCCTTGCGCCAGTAAACGATGCGGGTGAAAAGCGAGGACATCGTGACGCCATCGTACGGCTCCACCGCCCCGCGCATGAACATGTCCCCCAGGGGCAGGATGCGGTGCACGCCGGCGCCGACCAGCAGTTCTACGAAATGATCGCGTGACCCCTCGGTCACGGCGAGTCCCACGCTCTGCACCCCGTCGATGCCCTTGAAGGCCGGGTGCTCAGGCAAGGACCGCAGCAACTGCACGGCGCTCTCCGCGTCCGGAACGGCCACGATCTCCAGGAAGCGACGGCGGGCGAAGAGGTTGAACGAGGGGAACTGGGCGGCCAGGCCGCCCAGGGAGCTCTTGCCCTTGGAGAGCACCAGCGTCCAGGGGTTCTCCGGGCTCTTGGAGGAGAGCACCATCCCTCCTTCCATTTGTATGAACCGCCGGGCGCCCTGCAGAACGAACAGGCGGTCCTGGTCCGGCGCTAGCGGGAACTCCATCCCCGCCTCGTCCAGACGCTCGCCGGCGGCCTTCAGGAACTCCTTCGCTCTGTCGTAGGGGCCGATGAACGCGCCAGTGGTGGGCGAGGAGCACAGCTGCTGGTCGTAAAGCACGACGTCCAAGGCCAGGTCGTCGGCCGCCCGCAGAACGTCCGCGCCCTCCTCGATAAGCGCCATCCCGGTGAACGGTCCGTTGACGAAGAATCGCGGGTGGTTCCGGTTCTTCCCGACCATGTCGGCCACGACGGTACGGGCGGGCTCGGCCCCCCAGAAGTTGATCATGCCCATTGGCAGCTCCTCCAATGCAAGCTTCAAGGAGGGCGAGTCATGGCCGAAGTAGGAAACGACCAAGGCGGAGCGCATGGCCCTGGCCGCCTTGGAGTCGGGAACGTCCGCCAGCAGCTTGAACACCTCGCACACCCCTCGGTAGTTGGCCATGGACGGTTTCAGGATGGTGAGGTTCCCGGTGACCAGGGAGACCACGGTCGGGATGAGCGTGGGCACGATGGAGTTTCCAGAACTTATGATGAGGACCGGACCGACCGGCACGTGGCGGAACATCTCCGTCTCGTCCATCTCCACGAACTTGAACAGCGCGTCCGCCCCGCCCTGGACCGAGGCGTCCAGGTTCCTGCGTATGTTCGCCGCGCCCAGCACCGCCGGTACGAAGGACATCTCGGTCTCCATGAGCGCCGGGGAATAGCCGGTGGAGGCGGACATGTCCTTCTTCAGCTCATCGAGGTCCCCTTTGTCCAGCCTCTCCTTCCACTTCCGGGCGATGTGCTCGATGACCTGCAGCCTTTCGTCGATGGGCACCGAGGAAAGCTCGTCCTGCACCTTTCCTGCGGAAGCAACCAGTTCCTGGAGGGCGGAAGGCGAGAGCTCCAGCACCTCAGGGTTCCCGGCGGAGGGTACCGTCTCTAGGGCGCGATCGAACAGCAGGGGGGCCAAGGCGGGGCACATGGCCCCGTGGATGTCCTTCCCGGAAATTAAACATGCGCCTACTGCTTGGTCATCATCTCTTCCAGGGTGCCGCCGCATGCCCGCTGCAGGTCCCAGCCTTCCTTGACGCTCAACCGGCGCTTGTAGACGAACTCCTTGCCGTAGAATCCCTTGGAGGAATGCCAGGTCATGATGTCCCCGGGGTAGAACACCTCCAGCCAGGATGTGGTGAAGGGGTTGTATATGCCCAGTATCCCTTCCTTCCCCTCCTCCTCGATCGGCTCGAAGGTGAAGGGGTCCAGCAGGAACGCCTCCGCCAGCGGGTGGGGCACCTTGTCCGTGACGCCGAAGCGATCGATGAGGGCGGTGAGCGTTTCGGTCATACCGAGCACGTCCATGAACGGGGTGTCGATCTGCATTCCTCCGGCGTCCTTGCTGATGAAATGCTTCTGTGCGTTGGATACCAGCTGCGGGTATTCCGGAAGGTCGGCGAAGCCCTTGCTCCCGCCCCCGGTGACCACGATGCCGCCCTTGCCCAGCTTGATGGGCGGCGCCCCGGTGGCAAGCTTGTACGCCGCCCTCTGCCCGAATCCCATGGTCTCGAACTTCTGCCCGAGAATATGCACCCCGGCCGGGGCGGTGAAGAACAGCTTCGGCTCCTTCTTGGACTTGAGGAACTTCATGAGGTTCTCCTTGTTCGTGGTAAGCTTCTGCCACGGCGTCCCGGCCTGTGACTTGTCCTCCAGGTCCATCCCGTACAGAAGCTCTATCCCCTTCTTGTCCAATGTCAGGTCCACGAAGGCCACGAAGCTCAGCTTGTAGCGTAGCTCGGGAGCTGCCATGAACAGCGCCACGCCCTCTCCCTCCTTCAGCACGTCTCCGTACACGTGCTCGAAGAGGTCGGTGTTGGCCTTGAGCATGATCGCCAGATCCACCGGGGAGCGGTAGACGCGAACCGGGTCCTTGCCGGTCGTACCGCTGGAGGAGAACGTCTCCCCTCCCTCCTCCAGGTCCTGGATCAGGAAGCGCTTCTGTCCCTCGCCGCGCAGCATGTCGGACGGTATGGCCAATTTCGCGACATCGTGCAAGGTGGCCTTGGCCGGGTCGATCTCCAGGCGCTCGAACAGGTCGAGGTAGTAGGGGCTGTGGCGGGCGAAGAACTGTAGCGATTCCCGGCGCAGCGATTCCCTGAGGGAGGCCAATTCCTCCGGGCTCCTCTTGAATAGCGGCTCGCCCATGATCAGGTCCCACACCCTTTTCACGTATGGATCTTCCAGAAGCTTGCTGCGAGACCCGTTCTCCATTATCTCCTTGGCGTTCGTGAGACCACTCTCCTGTCCAGGGAGAGAACGCTCACTGGCAATATATGATTTTGGCGTCCTTTCCGGCATCTCAGGACGATAAACGGCGGTCCCGGTCAGCCCTCTCCAGTATCTTTGCTATGAAAAGGTCCTTTCCATCGCAGTAGGCCCGACGGTCCTCCCGGTGGAGCACGGCCAGCCCTTCCTTCAGCTCTTCATACTCGTTCGCTTCATCCGGGTGATCGATCAAACGGTCCCGGAACAGAACGTGCTTCCGGTGCTCCTCACCACCATGACGGACCACGTGGACATGATGGGTGCGCGGCATCCCCTTGCGGAAGAAGAGCCTCTCCTCATCCCCTATGGGCACGTGGACGTACCCCATTCCTTCCATTGCTCTTTCCAGGTCCTCCAGGCGGAGGCGCCTGACGGTTACCAATATATCTATCACCGGCTTGGCACGGATACCCGGGACGGAGGTGCTCCCCACGTGCTCCACGGACATCGCCATTGGCCCCAAAGCTTGGTCGATGAGCGCCCTCTCCTCCTGGAACATATCCTTCCAGCGAGGGTCGTGGTCACTAAGCTCCACCATGTCCAGCTTCTCTCCGGGCGTTTCCGTCGCGACCATGGAACATTGTCCTCCAGTGTTGATCGGAAGGGGTGATATTTTGGGTAATTCTTAAATACAATGGTCAGCATGAAGAACATCCGTGTCATATAACAACACGGGTGAGAGGAAATCATTGCTTTTGCCATCGCTCACTGCGGTTGTTATCTTGTGAATGAGGAGGTCTAGTGACCATCCTCCTTGATAGAAAAATGAGGGATTAGTCTATGAAGGGTTCGAAGGCCGTTCTGGAATTGCTCGAAGGGCAGGGTGTGGACGTGATGTTCGGTTACCCGGGAGGGGTTACCATTCCGATCTATGATGAACTGTTGGATTCCAACATCCACCATGTTCTGGTCCGCCACGAGCAGTGCGCGGCCCACATGGCCGACGGCTACTCGCGCACCACCAACAAGACCGGGGTGTGCATAGCCACCTCCGGCCCCGGGGCCACCAACCTGGTCACCGGCGTGGCCACGGCCTACGCCGACTCCTCTCCCATGATGGTGCTGACCGGTCAGGTGGCCACCTCCGCCATAGGAAACAACGCCTTCCAGGAGGCGGACATATTCAGCCTCATGATGCCCATCACCAAGCACAACTACCGGGTGCTCAAGCCCAATGACCTTCCAGAGGCCATCAAGAGGGGCATAGCCATCGCCAACACCGGGCGCAAGGGCCCGGTGCACATCGACCTGCCGGTGGACGTGCAGAGGGGAGAGGTGGACCCTGCCCTGCTCAACGAAGGGTTCCCGGTCCCCGCCCCCTACGAGGACCTCTCGACGGTTCTTGACGCCGTCAAGATGCTCAGGGACGCGGAAAGGCCGGTGCTTCTGGTGGGCGGAGGGGCCAGGTGGGCCAACGCCTCCAGCGAGGTGCAGCGGCTGGCCGAGATGCTCATGGCCCCGG
>JAAYDU010000011.1 GCA_012729095.1 Methanobacteriota archaeon
CACCGGATAAGATGCCGTTCGGAAACGGGAAGGAAAAACGAGGTGCGATCGAAGATCGCAACGCACAACATCCGGATGCTGGCTTGGATGAACTTCAATTCAGGAAATTAGTTTAGCGTCAGGGCCATATATCAGTGATCGGAGCAAGCTCATTTCCTACCTTACGATCGATGTATTTGAAAGTAAGAGTGTGCGGGACTGGGGAGTAAGAATATTTAATAGAAATATCATATGGGGTGCATAAATCGGAATATGGCCGTGGCCAAAGGATGGGATGATCGATGAAATCACTTGTTGAGGAAGCTTTAGCTAGGGATGCCGCTCCAGCCAAGATGGAACTGGCTCCAAATTTCGGATATCAGCAGTTGGACTCCACCGACGCCGAGCTAATAGAGCTCCTGCAGAAACTGAAGACCAACATCAAGATCGTGGGCTGCGGGGGCGGGGGTTCTAACACCATAAACCGGATCTCGGAGGAGAACATCTCCGGACTGGAGACCTACGCCGCCAACACCGACGCGCAGCACCTGCTGGCCACCCGGGCACAGCACAAGGTCCTGCTGGGACGCCGTAGCACCCGCGGGCTCGGCGCCGGAGCCTTGCCCCAGGTCGGCGAGCAGGCGGCACGCGAGGCGGAGGATGAGATAAGAAAGGCCGTCACCGACGCGCATATAGTGTTCGTCACCGCCGGGATGGGCGGCGGCACCGGTACAGGTTCCGCGTCCGTCGTGGCCAGTATCGCCAAGGAAATGGGCGCCCTTACAATCGCCGTTACTACCACCCCCTTCAAGGGAGAGGGCCGGATGCGCATGGAGAACGCGGAGTGGGGGCTGCAGCGCCTGCGCAGCACTGCCGACACGGTCATCGTCATCCCGAACGACAAGCTCATTGAGCTATATCCGCGCCTCGGCCTCAACCAGGCCTTCAAGATGGCCGACGAGGTCCTCACCAAGGCGATAAAGGGCATCACCGAGCTGATAACCAAGCCCGGGCTTGTCAACCTGGACTTCAACGATGTGAAGACCATCATGAAGGGGGCCGGAGTGGCCATGATCGGCCTGGGGGAGAGCGATGGGCATGCGGAGGACCGCGCGAAGGAAGCGATCGAGCGCGCTCTCAGCTCGCCGTTGCTGGAGGTGGACATCACCAGCGCCAACGGGGTGCTGGTGAACGTCATCGGCGGACCGGACATGACCATTTCCGACGCGGAGTTCATAGCCCAGGAGGTGCAGGGAAGGGTCAGCCCCACCGCCAGGATAATCTGGGGCGCCGCGGTCGATCCCACTCTGGAAAGCACCATACGCGTGATGGTAGTGGTCGCCGGCGTGAAGTCCAAACAGATACTTGGCGCCACGAACGAGGCGGAGAAGTTTAAGAAGGCCGACTTGGACTTCATTAAGTGAAACCCTGAGGGGGCGAAAGCCCCCTATTCAGCCCTCGTACTGGAATATGTCCTCGATGGACACCCGGAAGAACTTGGACAGTTTGAACGCCAGCTCCAGGGATGGGTCATACCTCTCCTTCTCAATGGCGATCACTGTCTGCCGGGTGATGCCGACCTTATCCGCCAACTCCCCCTGCGTGAGATTGGTCATGGTGCGGTATACCTTGAGACGGTTCTTCATTGCCCTTCCCTGTGTAAAGCGATAGTTACAATTTGAGTATTAAGCTTTACTTTTTGTAAAGTAAACAATACATTTTGTAAATTAATATATACAACAAGCAAATATAATATTCCGTTTGGAATCTATATTTTAATTATTATATTATATGGATAGCGCTTTTATTGTTTACAATTATTGTGTTAATTTTATTGTAATAGGCCGTTGGCACCGAAATGTTTTAAAGTTCGCATAGCGTCATCGTCCTTAGACGAGTGGCAGCTAAGGGCTTGAACCGCCAGCAGCACCCGTCCGAGGCCCCTCCATGAAATCATTCATCAGCGATGCCATGTCAAGAGCCGGTCCGGCGAACGAATCCAGCATGTCCACGTACAAGGCCCAGACCGCCGAGGACGAGGAGCTGGAAAAGATCTTGATGAGCCTCAGGACCAACATCAAGATCCTGGGGTGCGGCGGCGGAGGCTCGAACACCATAGACCGCCTGTACCAGACCAATATCAAGGATGCCGAGCTGTACGCGGTCAACACGGACGCGCAGCACCTTCTCATAACAAGGGCGCACAAGAAGATCCTGCTCGGACGGAGGAGCACAAAGGGACTGGGCGCCGGGGCCCTCCCGCAAGTTGGGGAGGAGGCGGCCAGGGAGGCTGAGGAGGATCTGCGCAAGGTGCTCATGGGAGCGGACATAGTGTTCGTGACCGCCGGGCTTGGAGGAGGCACTGGCACCGGTTCGGCCCCTTACATAGCCCAGCTGGCCAAGGAGATGGGTTCCCTGACCATCGCGATCGTGACTTCCCCGTTCAAGGCCGAGGGTTCCATTCGGGCCGAGAACGCCGAGTGGGGCATGGAGCGGCTTCGCTCCGTGGCCGACACGGTCATAGTCATCCCGAACGACAAGCTGCTGGACCTTGTCCCCCGCTACTCCATCAACGCCGCCTTCAAGGTGGCCGACGAGGTGCTGATGCGGGCCATAAAGGGGATCACGGAGCTCATAACCCGCCCCGGCCTGGTCAACCTGGACTTCAACGATCTGAAGACGATCATGAAGGGCGGCGGCGTGGCCATGATCGGCATGGGCGAGGGCGAGGGCGATGAGAAGGTCGAGGAGGCCATAGACGAAGCGATCAACTCCCCGCTCATCGACGTGGACATCACCGGCGCGAACGGTGTGCTCATCAACGTCACCGGCGGCGAGGACATGAGCGTCAGCGAGGCGGAGAAGGTGGCCGAGGTGATCCAGAGCAAGGTCAATCCCAATGCCAGGATCATCTGGGGAGCTTCCGTCGACCCGGCCTTGGAGAACAAGATACGGGTAATGGTCGTGGTGACTGGAGTCAAGTCCAAGTACATACTCGGGCCGAAGGAGAGCGCCATGCCCAAGGGGATGGCGGTGGACTTCATCCGGTAAAGAAAGGATTATTTATAAGGAAGGATTAGGGCGTAATCCAAGAGTGCGTGTAAATGGACATAGTCGATAAATCCTGGGAGATCCAAAAAGGGATCGAGGAACGGGTCAAGATGCTGGGCAAGGGCAAGTACGGCCGCGTCCTGAAGATGGCCAGAAAGCCCACCACCGACGAGTTCACCAAGACAGTGATGATCGTCGGGCTAGGCCTGGTACTGATCGGCGGCCTGGGCTTCGCCATATACCTGCTGGTGACCCGTCTTCCGGGATGGCTCGGCCTGTGATGCCACTCCAGGAGGGCTGCACATGAACGATCAAGAGACCAATCAAATCCCCCAGTTCGGGAACGGCCCGCTCACCCTATCCGGGGAGAGCAACGCCCAGAGGGTGACCGCCGGAAGCAGCGCCGTCTGGAAGATCATTCTCAAACCGCGCCAGGCCAGCAAGATGAAGGTCAGGATGCTGCTGACCATCGCCTACGGCAGCGAGGACGAACCGGAGTGGGAGATCGTTCTCTCCGACAACTCTGGAAAGCTATGGGAGAGCGCCAAGCTTACGATACCCGACGTGGAGTTCAACATGGAGGGAATGGGGGGCAAGGAGATCACCTTATCTGCGGAAGCACCGCGCGGCGCCCGCCTGGACGATAGCGTCCACATCAAGATGCAAGTATACGCTGAGGGACAGGAATGCGGCGATATGGAGTTCTTCGCCAACACCAAGCAGTCCATTCTCATCCTGAAGACATCCATCGGGCACGAGAGGGCCGTGGTGGACGGCGTGTACGGAAAGGCCAGGACCGGAAGCGACAAGGGCATATTCGCCATGCTCGCCCCCGGAAAGCTGGAGGGCTACGTGTTCATGGAGGCCATGAACACCGACCTGGTCAGGGAGACCTGCCGGGGAGTGCGCAAGGCGAAGGGACTTGTGGACGGGGAGACCGAGCTCTCGGAGATAGAGCACTTCCTGACCCCCAAGCCCCTTGTGTCCGGAATATCCGAAGGGGACGTAGTGGAGCTCGTCGCCGGCCCCTTCAAAGGCGAGAAGGCCCGCGTGCAGAAGATAGACGAGAGCAAGGAAGAGATCACGGTAGAGCTTTTCGAGGCCACCGTGCCCATCCCTGTCACCGTTCGCGGCGACAGCGTGAGGGTCCTCGAGAAGGAGAGATGATAAAATGGCAGAGACTATCGAAGTGTTAGTGGATGGCGGCAAGGCCACCCCCGGCCCGCCGCTGGGACCCGCCTTGGGCCCGACGGGCATAAAC